>JAUSJS010000009.1 GCA_030647575.1 Candidatus Limnocylindrales bacterium
GGTTGAGTGAGCGACGAACCGAGGATGCCGTGACGGTCGAGCCAACCTCCGCGGTACGTTCCTGACGCGTTGCACACTCTACGCGAGTCCTTTGTTATGTACCTCGGGGCCGCCCGGGGCGACATGACCACAGGATCGACCTGGCGGTCCTCTTTCGCTCACCTGAAGACTTACGTTATGCCGATGAGCGCCCAGACTGGTTAGTCAACGGTCCGTCCTCCAGTGCCTGAGCGGACTCGTTGGTCACCCGCTGTGTCTCTCGCAGTGCTGCTGGACGGTCGCGAGGAGCTCATCGATGTCGATCGGCTTCGAGAGATAGCCGTCGAAACCCGCCTCTTTGAACCGCTCGCTATCCCCCTTCATCGCCTGTGCGGTTACCGCGAGCACCGGCATGCGGGCGGTCCGCTCGTCCATCCGCAGCCGGCTCAGCACCTCCACCCCGTCCATGTCCGGGAGCCGAATGTCCAGCAACACGAGCGCCGGTCCGTGCTTGGTCGCCAGCTTCAGCGCCTGTCCGCCAGTCGATGCCTCCAGCGTGCGATAGCCGGTCGCTCGAAGGACGTCCCGAAGCAGCGTCATGTTCTTCGGGTTGTCTTCGACGACGAGGATCTGCTCACCGGCCATCGTTACGTCGGCGGTGCAGGCAGCGTGAACACAAACCTGCTTCCCGTGCCAGGCACGCTCTCGACCCAGATGCGCCCGCCGTGTAGCTCGACGAGGCGCTTTGAGAGCGCCAGCCCGAGGCCCGTCCCCTCGCGCTGCTCCTTGCCCGCTGCGGCCTGCTGGAACTCCTCGAAAATGCGAGCCTGGTCCTCTGGCGCGATCCCCGGCCCGGTGTCGCTAACGGAGACGCGCATCTCGCCATCGAGGCGCGCCAAGGCGACGTCGACCGTGCCGCCGGCCGGCGTGAACTTAACCGCGTTCGAGAGCAGGTTGAAGATCACTTGTCTGACTCGGCGTTCGTCGCCAATGACAGTGTCAATTCCCAGATCCGATGAGAGCGAGATTCGGACGTCTCCCTTCGTCGCTCCCTCCCGGACCATCACGACCCCGCGCTCGAGCGCCGCGGGCAGGGAGAAGGGCACAACCTGGAGCTCGATCTGGCCCGCCTCGACCTTCGAGAGGTCGAGTACGTCGTCGATGAGCGACAGCAAATGCCGGGCCGACGCGAGGACGTCGTCCAGATACTCGGCCTGCTTCTCGTTGATCTCGCCGTAGATCCCCTTGCGCAACACCTGTGAGAAGCCGCTGATCGCGTTCAACGGGGTCCGCAGCTCGTGCGACATGTTGGCCAGAAACTCTGACTTGTGATGGCTCGCGGCCTCCAGCTCGCGGGTTTGCTCATCCAGCCGGGAAAGTGCCCTGGTGAGCTCCCGAGTCCTCTCCTGGACCTGATGCTCGAGCCCGGCATAGGACTCCTGCAGCCGCGCAGCCATCCGGTTGAACTCCTCGGCGAGGGCGCCGAGCTCGTCGCGGCTCGAGATTTCGATCCTCTGATCGAGTGCACCTGAGCCGATCCTCGCTGCCGCTGTCTGGATCGATTCGATCGGCCTGACGAGATTGCGCGCCAGCAGCACACTCGTCGCGATTGCCACGAGTAGGAACACCACCAGCAGCGCCATCGTCCGCCAGATCGCCGACTCGATCGGCGCGAACGCCTCGCTGAGTGGTTCCTCGACGAAGACCCACCAGCCCGGAGGGTCGACCCGTTGGAAGGCGCTGAGCACCTCTCTCCCGTCCTGGTCACGTCCGGTTGTCACCACGTCCGCGCGAGCCGTCGCTGCCCCGGTCAAGGCGGCTCGGACCTGTGGAAGCGCGGAGAAATTCGTGTGCGCGAGGACGAGGTTGATGTCGGGATGCGCGATGACCTCGCCATTCGCATTGACGGCGTACGCGTAGCCCGCGTCACCGATCCGGGCCCGGTCAATCGCGTCCACGACGGATCGCAGGTCGACGTCGGCCACGATCACGCCCTGCCCCGGGGCATGCTCGGCTACGGCCACCGTCATGTGAGGCCTGGCATCTCGGTCGTCGAAGGCGACGTCCCCGAAGTACCGCTGCTCGGCCCTCGTGCGCATGAATTCTGGGCTCGTGGAGCGATCGCCCCCGCACTCCCAGGTTTCCAGCCTGTTGATCTCGAATGAATAGGCGCGAACGCATTCTCGCCCATTCGCATCGAGGTAGGTCAGCTCACTGAGCAGCTTCTGGCGCGCGAGGAGCCCACGAAAATCCTGGATGCGCTCGAGAGGATCCGGGTCCACAGGCGACCGTGCCACGCTGTCGAGGTCGTCGACGATCTCCTGGATGAACTGATCGATGGAAACGGCTGCGGACGACGCCTTGTCCGCCTCCACGCCGGTCACCGCGAGCTTGCTGTCCTCGTATGAGAAGTAGAGCTCCGTAACGCCGACCGAGACGATGGCTGCAGCGACGAGCAGCACGACGACCGCCGTGTACTTCCAGATCAGGCGGTGATGCGGCCGAGAGGGCGCAGCCACTGGGTGACTCCTGTCAGGTTCGCCTACCGAAAGACCACGTCGGCGCGTGTGATCACGTCCTGTGGCACCTCGATACCGAGCTCCCTTGCCCTCGCGAGATTGATCGCGAACTGGATCCTCGGTACCTCCTCGACGGGAAGCTCCGCTGGCAGCGTGCCTCGCAGGATGCTATCGACGAAGCGTGCGCCGGCGTCCCCGACCGGTCCCACGTCGACTCCCAGCGAGAAAAGCGCGCCCTGCTCCAGCCATTCCTTCCGATGCGCCTGCACGGGCAGGTTGGCTTCCGCCGCCAGCTCGATCGTCAGCTTCGAGAAGTTCAGCCGCAGGCTCGGCGACAGCAGGAACGCCCCATCAACCTCCCCCGGGGCAAGTGAGTCAAAGGCGCGCTCGATATCCGCCTGGGCGGATGTCTCCCGAATGTCGAGCTCGAGTCCAAGCCGTCCAGCGGCATCCTTTGCCTCCGTCAGGAGGAGCGGCGTCGCCTTGTCGGTCGGGTCGACGAGCGTCAGCAGCCGCCTCAGCCCGGGCATGATCTGCTGATAGAGCTCAAGCTGCCTGGCGACAGGATCTCTCGCCCCGAACACCCCGGTCAGGTTGCCACCCGGGTGGGACAGGCTTTCGACGAGGCCGTCCCGAACCGGATCAGACGGGTGAAGGAACACAACTGGGATCGGACCTTCCATCAGCGCTGTCGCTGCCTGCGCAGCGGCGATGGACTTGTCCTCGAACGCGACGATGACGTCGACGTGGTCGCCAACAAAGGCCGCAGCCTGGTCCTCGACCTGCTCTTTTTCGAGATTGCGCCAGATCAGCTCGATTCTCGGACCCTGGACATGACCGTCCTGGACCAGGCGTGCCACGAGCTCGTCGGCCGAGCCGTCAATCCATCCCAGGTCGGCGAGTCGCCCGACGAGCGTGCCCAGAGAGGGTGGCACGTGGTCCGTTCCGACATGCATCAGGGCGACACGCGGGATGGCCTGAGGGGTCGGGCTGGCGCCGATCCGCGGCGAACAAGCGCCAAGCAGACCGGCGAACACGATGACGCTGACCAGCGCCAGACGGCATGGCCTAGCCTTCATCGGAGATCTAACCCTCCTGACCGGTCGCGCACCAGAGCACGAAAATGGCCCACCGCTGATCCAGCTCCCGCGAGTCGAATGGGATCTTCTCACCGGTGACCAGCGGCAAGCCTGCGCGATCGTCCGGCCTCGGCCGAGGGGGAGGTTCCGCTCCCCTCGGTCCGTCGCATTGCGTCAGCTCGGGCAGGGGCCTTTCTCGAGCCTCGAATTGCCTTGGTCAGCCGCAAATGCTGTCCCGATCTCGTCCGCGGGTACGGTTTCCGGACGCAGATCCAGGAATGTCCCGTCCGGTAGGGTCACGGACTTCTCCGAGCCGACGATGATGCACTCACCGCTCGGAAGGATGATGTGTGCTCGGTTGTGGGCGGCTGCCGACGGTGCGAAGGCGAGCACAGCCAGCATGCCGGCTGCGGTTGCCAGGAGAGAAATCCGTCGCTTCATGGGGTTCTCCCTATCGTTGCCTGGTTCTCGGCGGAGCTTCTGCATCCGCTTCGGCGAACGTACGAGGACGCCGATCGCATGCCAACCGTGCCTGCCTGCATTGCTGGGGGATGCTGGCACCCTAATCGCCGCCCCGACAGTCCGTGCCGCGGGACGGGTCAGTCAGGACCGCGCGCGCAGAACCGTCGAACCACATCGGGAAACTCGTCGATGTCGATGGGCTTGACGACGTAGCCGGCAAATCCGGCGTCGAACAACCAATCGTCGCGGGCATCGAGTGGTAGAGCAGTCATCGCCACGACCGGTATGTGCGACGTGCGCGGCTCGGCCCGGAGCATCCGCGTAGCCTCCGTGCCGTCCAGATCCGGAAGGCGCAGGTCCATCAGGATGACGTCCGGCAGATGCTCGGACGCGAGCGCGATCCCCTCCGCGGCAGTCGCGGCCTCGATCGTCCGAAACCGGGCCAGGCGGAGCACATCGCCAGCGAGCTTCCGGTTCCTGGCGTTGTCGTCGACGATCAGGACGAGCGGGAGATCCGACATCACCGGCGTATTCTCCGCCCATGCCGATCCGGCTCGTGCTCGCCGAGGACCACTATCTCGTCCGTGAAGGCGTACGGCGCCTGCTCGAGGCGCAGCCCGGATTTGAAGTCGCGGCGGTCTCCGGGGACCTCGACTCGCTGCTCAAGGCCGTCGATCGCGAGGGGCCGGACGTGGTGGTCACAGACATCCGCATGCCGCCTGGCCACTCGGACGAGGGCATCCAGGCCGCCAGACGACTACGGGAGACGCACCCGGGTCTTGGCGTGGTAGTGCTCAGTCAGTACGCGAACCCGAGCTATGCACTCGCGCTGCTGGACACTGGTAGCGCTGGCCGCGCATACGTGCTGAAGGAGCGCGTTCACGACCTCGACCAGCTGGTCGCTGCCATCCGCGCTGTCTCAGAAGGAGGCTCGCTGATCGACCCGAAGGTGGTGGAGGGGTTGGTGGCGGATCGGGCGCGTGCGGCGACCTCCCCGCTCAGCCAACTGACCGCCCGGGAACGCGACGTGCTGCGGAAGATGGCAGAGGGCAAAAACAATGCGTCGATCGCCGAGGACCTTGTCATGGCCGAGAGGTCGGTCGAGAAGGTGATCCACTCGATCTTCATGAAGCTAGGGCTGACGTGGGAGCCAGCCGTTCATAAGCGCGTCAAGGCGGTCATCCTGTATCTGGCCGAGAGCGATCTGGGTCATCGCGACAAGGGCAGCCAGCCATGAACACGCGAACCGCCGTCATGCCGGTCGTCGACGCTGACGCGGCCATCGAGGGCCTCGATGCGATCGCGCAGACGGTCGACGCGCCCTTGAGGGTGGTGTCCGGCGACCGAGACCTCGAAGGTCACCGCGCCATCTGCGTCAAGCACGTTGACCGCTGCCTGGGACCCGCGTGACGCGGACGAAAGCGCCTCTACGCAGAACCAGTAGACAGCCTCAGTGATCTCGGGCGGATAGCGGGCATCCGCCGGAACGTCGACCAGAGCGGTAACGCCAGCGCCCTCCGCCGCGGACCTCAGGGCGCTGGCGAACCCACGCGCTTCAAGCAGCTGGGGATAGACCCTATGCGCCAGCTCCGTCGCTTCATCCAGCGCTACCCGCATGTTGGCCGCCATCTCGACGAGCAGCAATTTCGCCGCGGCAGGATCACCGTCCACCAGCCCGGCCAGGTGTCGCAGATCGATGGCGAGTGCGACGAGGTGTTGCTGGATGCCATCGTGGATGGCGCGTTCGATCGCGCGCCGGTCGGCGTGGGCGGCCTCGGCCAGTCTCCTCCGCGACCTACGAAGCTCCGTTACTTCACCCTGCAGTCGGTCGACACTCTCACCCAACCGTTCGCCAGAGCCAGCGTTCGACACCGCCCCACCTCATTGGGAGTCGCCGGTCAATGCTCCGACCGAGCCAAGTCCCGCCGGTCGGATCACAAGGATGAGTGTGGCGGTCAGGGCAAGCACGGGCAGGAGCAACCGCAGATCGCCGGGGGGATGACCTACGGACAGTCAGATTCACCGGGCCCATGCGTACAAGACCGAGAGAGCGCCGACGTATCCGCGTCGCCAGGACGTTCACCGGAAGCCCCGTACTGAGCGACTAACAGGCGCTCACTCGGTGCCCATCCTACGCTCAGTAGCACGCCGCACTCATCCGGACTCTTAGCTTATTCAGGCGGTCGACCTGTTCCTCGCGGCCAAGGCCGCTGAGGGCATCTCGCCCAAGACGTCGTCTTGGTATCGGATGATCCTGGCCCGACTCGCGCGCGCGTTCGATCAGGGTCGGCCCGTCGACGGGCTGTCGGCTCCGGAGATCCGGGCCTGGCTCCTCGAGCTCCGAACGACCCTCGCCCCGGTCAGCGTCGCCGGGTACGTCAGGACGCTCAAGGCGTTCGGCAACTGGCTCCACACCGAGGAGCTCGCCGAGGCGAGCGCGTTCCGCTCACTCCGTAAGCCGCGGGTCGCGGTCAAGCTCATCGAGCCCGTCCCCGACGACACCCTCCGTCGGTTGCTCGGTCTTGCCTCGGTCCGCGACCGGGCGATCCTCCTGCTCCTCCTGGACACCGGCCTGCGGGTCTCCGAGGCGGCCGGCATCCGGCTCGGCGACCTACGGCCGGATGGCTCGGTCAAGGTCATGGGCAAGGGCGCGAAGGAGCGGATCGTGCCGATCGGCTCGACCGCGCGCGGGGCGATCGTCCGCTACCTCGGCCAGCGCGGACCGGGTGCCCCGGACGCACCGCTCTTCCTCGGCCGGCGCGGCGCCCTCGACTGGCGGGGGATGCAGCAGGTCCTCAAGCGGCTCAAGACGCGGGCCGGGATCACCGGGCGGTGCAGCCCGCACTCCCTCCGTCACACGTTCGCCCGGAGCTACCTCGTCAACGGTGGCGACGTCTTCAGCCTCCAGCGGATCCTCGGTCATACGACCCTCGACATGGTCAAGCGCTACGTCTCCCTGGCGGACGCGGACGTCGCGGCGAAACACCGGGTGGCGTCGCCGGCCGACCGCCTGCTCGGGTCGAGGGGGCGGTAGGGGCTTGCATGCCTCCCGTAAACTGGCCGGCCCATGGAGCGACCGACGTCAAGCCAGTCCTACCGCCGAGAATATGAAGTCGTCATGGACCTGGCGGCGCAGGTATACAAGTTGTGGCCGAGCCTCCGGTCCGCCCGGCTCTCGGCTGAATGTGGCTACGGGCTGGGCGTGAGCGGGGGCGATCGCGGCGGCGGCCCACGCCCTCCGGCTGACCGGGCGACCGGTCGGGCTGCTGATCTGGCGAGGTGCCCACGCCTGGGTCATGTCGGGATTCCGGGCGACCGCGGATCCGGCGTACACGGACGACTTCACGGTCACCCACGTCTACGTGCTGGATCCCTGGTATCCGCGGGTCAGCTCGATCTGGGGACCCTCCCGTCCGCCCGGCGCTATCGTCCCCGTGGGTCTCTTAGCGGAGGACTACTTCGCCTGGCGCCGTCCGGCCGTCCGATATCCGGAGAAGGATGGCCAGTTCGTCCTCGTCGTCCCGGTTGCGGACACGCCCGCGGTCCGAGCGGACCACTGGCATGAGCCCGACGATCGCGCTCGGCGGTGACGTGATGCTCGGTCGCGGCGTCGCCGGGGCGCTCGCCGAGCGGCCGGCGGCAGACGTCTGGTCGCCGGAGCTCCGGGCTGTCTTCGGCGAGGCGGACATCGCCCTCGTCAATCTCGAGTGCTGCATCTCGGCGGGCGGGGAACCGTGGGATCCGGAACGGAAACCCTTCCACTTTAGGGCCCCACCGCGCGCCGTCGAGACGCTCACGGCGATCGGCGTGCGGGCGGTCTGGCTCGCCAACAACCACGCGCTCGACTTCGGCCGGCAGGCGCTCGCGGACACGCTCGATCACCTTGCCCGGGCAGGCATCGCAGTCGTGGGCGCCGGCCGGAACCTCGCGGAGGCGCGCGCCGGTCGGATCGTCGAGGCCGGCGGGGCGCGGATCGGGCTGGTCGCATTCGCGGATCACCCGGCCGACTTCGCCGCAACGTCCGGCACACCCGGCATCGCCTGGGCGGACATCGCCGGCGGAGCCCCGGACTGGGTCGCCGAGCAGGTCAGGCGGCTATCCCGGACCTGCGATGTCGTCATCGGCGGGCCGCACTGGGGGCCGAACATGCGCACCTCGCCGCCGCCCCGGCATCGGACCGTCGCCGGCGACCTCGTCGCGGCAGGGCTGGGCGCGCTCGCCGGGCACTCCGCCCACGTCGTTCACGGGATCGAGCGGCTCGACGGGGCTCCGATCTGCTACGACCTCGGCGACCTGCTCGACGACTACGCGGTGGATCCGCTACTCCGGAACGACCTGGGGATGCTGGCGCTCCTGCGTCCAGGCGAGCGGCTCGAGCTCGTTCCGTTGCGGCTGGAGTTCGCCCGGACCACGCTCGCTCGGGGATCGGATCACGCGGCCATCGTCGAGCGGGTCATCCTCGCCAGCCGTGCCATGGGCACGGATCTTCGGCTCGAAGCCGGGCGGCTCATCCTCAGCCTGAGCGACGCGGACGGTAGACCGGACTCGGCAGGCCAGCCCTAGCGGGGCGGCAGGTAGCCCAGCGGGTCGACGAACGTCGAGCCCTTTCGGATCGCGAAGTGGAGGTGCGAACCGAGGCTGCAACCCTTGTCGCCGACCCGACCGATGACCGTCCCGGCCTCGACAAGGGTTCCCTTTGCCACGTCGATGCGCGATAGGTGGCGATACCAGCTGGCGAGGCCATCGCCATGGTCGATATGGACCTCGAGGCCGCCGCATTGGTCGTATGCACCGGCGACGACGACACGCCCGCCCCGCGCGGCTCGGACTGGATCGCCGGTCTTGCCGTCGATGTCGACCCCGTAGTGAAACCCGTATTGGGTAAGCGATTCGCCGAACCGCTGGGTGATCGGCCCGAGTAGGGGCCAGCGCCATCCGCTTGACGGCGGCGCCGGGCGTACGGTAGGCGCCGGGCGTACGGTAGGGGCCGGGCGTACGGTAGGCGCCGGGCGTACGGTCGGGGCCGGGCGCTGCTGCACGGTGAACGTGACGGATCGCGCCTCCGCGAGCGCCACTCCGTCCGCCGCGCGAGCACCGACGTCGACCGATAGCGCGATCCCCGCGCCGTAGGGCAGCGCCGAGGCCGGAGTGAGGACGAGGACGGTATCGCCCTCGGCCCAGCGGAAGGTCCCGGTGACGGGCGTGTCACCGACGACGACTTGGAACGCCTCCTCGGTCGAGGCGTGATCCATCGGTCTGCTGAAGCGGACCGAGACCGCGGCGAACCGGGAGACGCCGACCCATCCGTTACGCGGCCGGAACCGGACGACCGCCGGAGCCTCCGGGGCGGGTGTGACCTCGAGGGGCTCGCTCGGGGACCGCGCGAGGGACCACGCAACGGGTTCCGTGGCTCGTACCGTCGGGGCGGGGATCGGGATCGCGAGGAATTCGCGATCGGCGATCGGGGCCGGGGTGGTCGAGGAGCGCGCGCCGATCGGCAACGTCGAGAGCGCGGAGATCGCAATGGTCCCGGCCAGGAGACCGACGATCAGGAGCGCCGGCCGGCTCGGGCCCAGGCGCCGCGCCAACGACTCGCCGATGATGAGCCCGACGACGGGAACCGTGAGCGCCGTGGCGACCGCGACACGGAGCACCTCATGGGCGTGCCGATCTCTCGGGCCGCGGCGGTCGTGGCGCAATGGCAGGGCCTCCGTCTCGGGGGTCGTGGGGATGGCAGCGATGGGCGGCGCGCCCGCCCGCAACCTGCGCCGGTCGGGGATGGATAGCGTACAGCGGTACGGCCGCTGGCGACCGGAGCCGACCCGCCGGCGAATCGGTAGGGCTATCCCGATCGGTCGTCGCGTTCGAGATCCGGCAGCCCAAGCCGAACGCCCGGATCGGCGTTCCCTCGAGCAGCAGCGAGCCGAGCGCCACTGCCTCGGCCTGGGCCCAATCGATCCGACCCCCTCGGTCAAGCGCCCCACGCCGACGGTCGATCTGGCGAGCGAGCTTCGGATGGATCGTGAAGCCTGGCGGCACGGTCAACAACCCCTCGTTGATCGCCCGCAGCCGGGCGGCCGCGACGGCGGTCCTCGGGGATCGGCCGCGCCCGGCTGGCGAGCTGTGCCTGGCTGGGGAGACACCAGTCCCCGTCGGGCGCGCTGCCGCCGCCTCGGCTCGGGGCGACGGTCCTCCGCCGCCCGCCGGTACCCCGGACTCGGCCGCCTCGAGCGACGCCGCGATCTCCGCCAGGCGCCCTTCGGCGGCCGCGAGCTCCTCGCAGCACCGCCACTCCCTGAAGACTA
>JAUSJS010000065.1 GCA_030647575.1 Candidatus Limnocylindrales bacterium
AGCCCGCCGCGACCCAGCCCGCCGCGACCAAGGCGGTGCCTGCCAAGGGCAAGGCCAAGACCGAGCCCAAGGCCAGCGCAGCGGCCGCGGCCGACCAAACTCCCAAGCGAAGCCGCGCGAAGGCTGCGCCTGCGGACGCTCCGGCGAAGGCGGACGCTCCCAAGCGCAGCCGCACAACCAAGAAGGACGAGTAGACGAGATGGCCCACAAGAAAGCCGGCGGTAGCGTCAAGAATGGCCGCGACAGCGTCGGCCAGCGACTCGGCGTGAAGGCCGGCGACGGCCAGCTCGTCAGCGCCGGGTCGATCATCGTCCGCCAGCGCGGGATGACCTTCCTGGCCGGTCCAGGCACGGGCCTGGGCAGGGACTACACGGTCTTCGCCACGGTCACCGGCAAGGTCAAGTTCGAGCACGCCACACGCCTCAAGAAGCGCATCCGGGTCGAGGCGGCCGAGACGGCCAGCGCGACCGCCTGACCCACCCGAAGAGAGCCGGCGACCACCGACTGGGCCACAGCCCGGCATGGAAGGCGTCGGAGGAGTACGACACGTGAAGCCCGTCATCCACCCGAAATATCACCAGGCAAAGGTCCACTGCGGATCCTGTGGGACCGAATGGACGGTCGGCTCGACCCGCTCGGAGTTGCGCGTCGACGTGTGTGCCAACTGCCATCCATTCTTCACCGGCACGCAGAACATCATCGACACGGCCGGCCAGGTCGAGCGCTTCCAGAAGCGCCTGGAGCGCCAGGTCCGAAGCTAGGTCGGGCGAGGCCGTGCCAGTCCGCAGCCCTTCCAGCTCTCGGCCCTCGTTTATGCCCAGGGTGCGTGGATCGGGCTCCTGATTCCATCGGCGCCTCTCATTGAGTCGCCGGGCGACTCGATGAGGCGGGCTGCGGTGCTCAGGACGGTCGGAGCAGCTCGTTCGACGGCAGGCCACGCACGCATCTGCCGACGTTCCTCGTGAATTCAGACCGCGGCCATCCCATCGAGTCCAAGGGCGCATAAATGAGGGGCGCCAATCCGGGTCGCCGATGACGGACGCCCATCCCGGGCGCCACCCGGATCGAGGCAGCCGGCCAGAGCCCAGGCTGTCCGGACCCGTCCGACGGGCCCTGTAGCCGCAACCGCTAGACTGCGCCCCATGCCCAGCTACACCTACGGCGGCCAGGCCCTGATCGAGGGTGTCCTGATGCGCGGCCGCGACGCCATCGCGGTCGCCCTGCGCCACCCCGACGGCCACATCGTCTACGCCACCGAGCGCCTCGACTCGGGATTCCACGGAACCCGCTGGTCGAAGTGGCCGCTCGTTCGCGGACTCGTCGTCCTGTACGAGACCCTGGTCGTCGGCACCCGTTGGCTCGTCCGCAGCGCAAACGTCCAGGCCCAGGAAGAGGGGGTCGAGCTCGGCAAGGGCTCGGTCGTGCTGATGCTCGGGTTGACCCTGCTGGCGGGCGTCGGGATCTTCTTCCTGCTGCCCCTGCTGATCGCCTCGGTCACCACGGCGAACGTGGCGAACGGCCTCGTCCAGCACCTCGTCGAAGGGCTCGTTCGCGTCGGCATCTTCCTGGGCTATCTCGCCCTGATCGGCCGCGCCCCGGACATCGCGCGCGTCTTCCGGTACCACGGCGCCGAACACATGACGATCCACGCCCTGGAGGCCGGCGATCCGCTGACCGTGGCCGAGGTCCGCAAGTACCCGACGGCCCATCAGCGCTGCGGGACGGAGTTCCTCGTGGTGGTGATCCTGCTCTCAATCATCGCCTTCTCGCTGGTGGGCCGGCAGGAGCCGCTGGTCATGGTCGGGAGTCGCGTCCTGCTCATCCCGGTCATCGCCTCGATCGGCTACGAGATCCTGCGTTTCGGAGCGCGCCACCGAGCCAACCCGCTCGTGAAGGTGCTGCTCTATCCCGGCCTGCTCGTCCAGATGATCACGACGAAGCAGCCCAGCGACGACATGATCGAGGTGGCCATCGTGTCGATGGAGCAGGCGCTCGAGGCGGACGGCGAGCTCGTCCCGGTGGGCTCGGGCGACTTCCCGCGGCAACCGCTCGTCCTGGGCACGGCGTCCGCGGCGGCAGTGGCCTCCGCCGCAGCCGTAGCCTCCAGCGGCTCGACGACCGCTCCGCCCGCAGCGATCGACCCGCCGCCCGGGTCGTGAGCGACCTCGACGCCAAGCTGGCGGAGGTCGCTCGCCAATACGACGATCTCCAGGCCGAACTGGCACGGCCGGAAACCTCGACGAACCCGTCCGAGCTGCGCCGGCTCGGCCAGGAGCTGGCACGCCTCGAGCCGGCGGTGGAGGCCTTTCGAAGGCTGGAGGCAACGCGGCACGAACTGGCGGGCGCCCGCGAGCTGCGCGGGTCAGCCGACGCCGACGACGAGCTGCGGGCGATGGTCCGTGAGGAGATCGATCGGCTCGAGGCTGATGAGACCCGCCTGCTCGAGGAGCTCAAGGTCCTGCTCCTGCCACGCGATCCGAACGACGATCGGGACGTCATCCTCGAGATCCGCGCCGGCGCCGGTGGTGGGGAGGCGGCCCTCTTCGCCGCCGAGCTCTACCGGATGTACGTCAGATATGCCGAGCGCCACCGCTTTACCCCGGAGCTGCTGAGCCTGAACGAGACCGGGATCGGCGGGATCAAGGAGGCGATCGTCCAGGTCCACGGGGACGGCGCCTACAGCCGCCTCAAGTTCGAGGGCGGCGTCCACCGCGTCCAGCGCATCCCGGCGACCGAATCATCCGGACGGATCCACACCTCCACGGTGACGGTCGTGGTCATGCCCGAAGCCGACGAGGTCGAGGTCGAGATCGACGAAGAGCGCGACCTGCGGATCGACGTCAAGCGCTCGTCCGGGCCCGGTGGCCAGTCGGTCAACACGACGGACTCCGCGGTCCGGATCACCCACCTGCCGACCGGTCTCGTCGTCGAGATCCAGGACGAGAAGAGCCAGCACAAGAACAAGGCCAAGGCGCTCTCCGTGCTCCGCTCGCGGCTCTACGACCTGGAGCTCCAGAAGCAGCGCGCGGCAGACTCCGCGGCTCGCCGGTCGATGGTCGGCTCAGGCGATCGCTCGGACAAGATCCGGACCTACAACTTCCCGCAGGACCGGGTCACGGATCACCGGATCGGCAAGACCGTCCACAACCTGCCGGGCGTGATCGACGGCGATCTGGACGACCTGATCGACGCGCTGGTGATGGCCGACCAGGCCGACCGGCTCTCGACCCTCACCGACGACCGAACCTGACGGAGCGGCGGAGCCGGTGACCGGGGCACGACAGGAGACGACGGATGCGCTCCTGCGTGAAGGGCTCGAGCGCTTGCGAAATGCCGGCTCCGAGACGCCCCGGCTCGACGCCGAGCTCCTGCTCGGCGACGCGCTGGGCGTGGGCCGGACAGTGATCCTGGCCCATCCCGAGGCGCGCGTGGGGGCGGACGCGGCCGCGCGCTACCGAGCCGGCGTCGAGCGCCGGACGGCCGGCGAACCGGTCGCCTACATCCGCGGGATGAAGGAGTTCTACGGGCTGGCGTTCGCCGTCGACCGGCGCGCGCTCATTCCGCGACCCGAGACGGAGCGGCTGGTCGAGCTCGCCGAGGCGGAAGTCCGCCGTCGGCTCCCGGCGGGTTCAGCCGCCGACGAACCGCCGATCCGGATCGTGGACGTCGGAACCGGGAGCGGCGCGATCGCGGTGGCCCTGGCGGTCACGCTCCGTCGGCTGGGAGCGCTGGCAGCTGTGGCAATCGTCGGTCTCGATATCGTCGAGGATGCGCTTGGTCTGGCGCGGGAGAACGCGCTCGGGCACGCGGTCGGCGATGCCATCGCCTTCGAGCGGTCCGACCTGCTGGGTGACGCGGCGAGCGCCATCCGATCGCGCTTCGACCTGGTGCTCGCCAACCTTCCGTACGTTCGGCAGGACGCATTGGCTGGGCTGCCGATCGCCGCGTCGTTCGAGCCGGCCCTCGCGCTTGACGGCGGGACGGACGGCCTGGCGCTGATCGAGC
>JAUSJS010000254.1 GCA_030647575.1 Candidatus Limnocylindrales bacterium
GCTTCAACCTCCTGGGCGACGGGCTGCGCGACGCGCTCGATCCGCGGCTCAACCGATGACCCTCCCCTCGCCCACCGGGCTGCCAAGCGCCGAAATCCTCGGCGCGAGCCTCGACGAGACCACCGTCGAGGAGCTCATCCCGGCGACCCAGCGACGTCCGAAGCGCGAGCGCGGCGAACGGCCGCTGCTCGA
This sequence comes from Candidatus Limnocylindrales bacterium, assembly GCA_030647575.1. Taxonomy (GTDB): domain Bacteria; phylum Chloroflexota; class Limnocylindria; order Limnocylindrales; family CSP1-4; genus SPCO01. The sequence continues at coordinate 193 of JAUSJS010000254.1, forward strand.
GGTCATGGGGCTTCGCACATCGTTCTACACGCGCGACGGCGTCGTCCGGGCGGTCGACGGCATCGACTTCCACGTCGATCGCGGCGAGATCATGGGCCTGGTCGGAGAGTCGGGCTGCGGCAAGAGCGTGACCAGCCTGTCGATCATGCGCCTGGTGGCTAAGCCAGGCCGGATCGAGGCCGGCCAGATCCTGTTCGACGGCGAGGATCTGCTGACCCTCCCGAACGATCGGATGCGCGGGATCCGGGGCAACCGGATTTCGATGATCTTCCAGCAGCCGACCTCGTCGCTCAACCCGGTCTGGAACGTCGGCAGCCAGATTGAGGAAGTCCTGCGCATCCACCGCGGGATGAAGGGCAAGGCCGCCAACGCACGCGCCCTCGAGCTCCTGCGGATGGTCGGCATTCCGGACCCGGAACGTCGCCTGAAGGCCTTCCCCCACGAGATGTCCGGCGGGATGGCCCAGAGGATCATGATCGCAATGGCGCTCGCCTGCGAACCGGAGCTGCTGATCGCCGACGAACCGACGACGGCGCTCGACGTGACGATCCAGGCGCAGATCCTGGACCTGATGCGCAACCTGCGCGACGAGACCGGGACGGCGATCGTCCTGATCACCCATGACCTGGGAGTCGTCGCCGAGATGTGCGACCGGGTCGCCGTGATGTACGCCGGCGAGATCGTCGAGCAGACCGACGTGACGAGCCTGTTCCGGCGGCCGCTTCATCCGTACACCCGGGGCCTCATCGGCTCGATCCCGGTCGTCGGCGAGGTCAGGGACGAGCTGGCCGTCATCCCCGGTAATGTCCCGAATCTGATCGACCTGCCGAGCGGCTGCCGGTTCGCGCCACGCTGCACGACCCGTGTCAAGGAGAACGTCGAACTGGCCCTGAACGTTCATCCCGAGCTGCGCCCGATCGGCCCGGGCCACGATGTCCGCTGCTGGCTGTACCACGACCGGGCCGGCAACCTGCTGCCCCGTCCGGAGGGCTCGACCGCATGATCGAGGCGGCACCGCTGGTCCAGGTTCGCGACCTCGTCAAGCACTTCCCGGTGCGCGGCGGCATCCTGCAGCGGACCGTCGGCTGGGTCCAGGCGGTTGATGGCGTCAGCTTCGAGGTGCGGCGCGGCGAGACCCTCGGCCTGGTCGGCGAGTCGGGCTGCGGCAAGACCACCGTGGGTCGCCTGCTGCTGCGCCTGATCGAACCAACCTCGGGATCCATTCGGTTCGACGGCGTCGAGTTGACCGAGCTCAAGGGCGCCGCCCTGCGACCCTACCGGCGGCGGATGCAGATCATCTTTCAGGACCCTTACGCGAGCCTGGACCCGCGCACGCCGATCGGGGACAGCATCGGCGAGGGGCTGCGCATCCACAGCCTCGGCAACGGGGCCGAGCGGCGTCAGAAGGTGCGCCGGATGATGGATCTCGTCGGCCTGATGCCCTACCACGCGCGTCGCTACCCGCACGAGTTCTCAGGCGGCCAGCGGCAGCGGATCGGGATCGCTCGCGCGCTGGTCCTGGAACCGGACCTCGTGGTCTGCGACGAGCCGGTCTCAGCGCTGGACGTCTCGATCCAGGCCCAGGTCCTGAACCTGCTCAACCAGCTCCAGCGTGAGCTCGGCCTGACCTACGTCTTCGTGGCCCACAACATGGGCGTCGTGGAGCACATCAGCGATCGGGTTGCGGTCATGTACCTCGGCCGGATCGCCGAGCTGGCCGACCGGCGTGAGCTGTTCCGGCACCAGGAGCATCCCTACACCCAGGCGCTCATGTCGGCGATTCCGATTCCCAACCCGGAGCTTCGCCGCCAGCGGGTCATCCTGCGCGGCGACGTTCCGAGCCCGGTCAATCCTCCGTCGGGCTGTCGTTTCCATCCGCGCTGCCAGCTGCGCCAGGAGCTTGGCGGTCCGGCCATCTGCGCGGACTTGACGCCGCCGCTCATCGAGCTCGGCGGTGGCCACCTGTGCGCCTGCCACTTCCGCGGCGCGGGCGCCGAGGCGGGCACCCGTGCGGCGAGCGAAGCGGCAGAGCGGGCCGCCGCGACGTCGCCGGCCGGCATGGCGCCGTCCCGCGTGACGTCTGCGTCCGGATCCTAGGCCGAACTTCCAGCGCTCTTTGAGCCGTCCGCGGCCCCATTCCCTGTTCAATGACGGCCCATAAATGGCTGTTGCGCGTGGTGAGATGTAGCCAGAATAGGACTTGACTTGCGCCGCGTCGATGCGATAATTGGTGCATGTCGAGGCGAGCGAGCGGCGCGATGCACGTGGCCAGAGTGCGGCGGGTCCACGAGGGCAAGGAGTACGTCTCGGTCCTGCTTCGGCAGTCGTACCGGGAGGG
>JAUSJS010000255.1 GCA_030647575.1 Candidatus Limnocylindrales bacterium
CAGCACGACGGGCCGTACTGGCGGATCGGGCTCGCTGGCGCCCGAGTACGACGCGATCGAGGCGGCGATCCTCAATATCGGCGGCTGGATGGACTCCTACGTCGATGCGGCGTTCCGGATGCAGGCCGCCTGTTCCGCCCCGTCAAGAACGATCGTCGGGAACTGGGTCCACGGCCTGCCCGCGTCGGCGACCCCCGGGCCGAATGTTGACGAGCTCCACGAGCTGGTCCGGTTCTTCGATCGCTGGCTGAAGGGCGTGTCGAACGGCGCCGACGAGGAACCGCCGATCGTCTGGTTCGAGCGCGAGTACGCCGAGCCGCAGCCGTTCCCGGCGAGCCTGCCGGGTCGCTGGCGCTCCGCCGCCGCCTATCCGCATCCAGCGGTCGAGGCGCGAGCCTGGTCGTTCGCCGGCGGGGCGCTGCCGCTCGTCGGGCGGCTGGTCGTGGACGCCGACGCGAGCCGGGAACCCGCCGGTACCGACCGCTACCGGCATCGGGCGACCATGGGGACGCGGGCCTCGCTTTCCTGGGGCGCCGGCGGGCCGCCGAACGGCCTGGCCCGCGACTTGCGCCCGGACGAGAGCCTCGGCCCGACCTTCACCTCGGAGCCGCTGGAAGCACCGCTGGAAGTGCTCGGCGTTCCGGAGGTGGTCCTGCATCTCGCGGTCTCGGCGCCGGTTGCCACGGCCGTCGTCCGCCTGACCGACGTCGCCCCGGACGGCACCTCGGCCCAGGTCTCGGCCGGGATCCTCAACCTGACCCACCGCCGATCGCACGTGCGCCCAGAGCCGCTCTCACCCGGAGCGGTCGAGGAGGTCCGCATCGCACTCCGTCCCGCCGGCTATCGCTTCCTGGCGGGACACCGGATCCGGGTGTCCGTGGCATCGGCCGCCTGGCCGGTCATCTGGCCGTCGCCATTTCCGGCGACGTTCGAGCTGCACCGCGGGCCGGCCATCCCGTCTCGTCTGGTCCTGCCCGTCGTGCCACCGGCCGGGGGGCCCGGCGACCTGCCGGTGCCGGCGTTCAAGACCACGCCGCCGGACGAGCCCGAGGTCGGCGGTGAGGGCAGCGTGGACGAGCCGGTCTGGCGGATCGCCACGGACGTCATCGACGACACCCTCACGGTCACGATCCACGACGGCGGCGAGGACGTCCTCGACGACGGCCGGCGGCTGTATGCGGCCGAGACGCTGGAGTTGACCGCGAGCGACGGAGACCCCGCCCGCGCCTCGCTGAAGGCCGACGTCGTCTATCGCTGGCGCGAGCACGCCTTCGAGACGGAGATTCGCGTTCGCGCGCGCCAGACGAGCGATGCGGCCGCGTTCGATCTCGCGGTCGAGCTGGAGGTCGACCTCGACGGCGAGCCATTCTTCCGGCGCCAGTGGCGCGAATCGATCGAGCGCCGCCTCGTCTGAGGCCCGTCCCGGCGGCGACCCTACCCGGCCGCGATGCGGCTCGCCAGATCGGCGATTGCCATACGGGTGTCGGTCGTATCGAAGCGCAGGAGCGGATCGGGCTCGATGGCGCGCTCCACCACGCGTCCTCCGAGACGGCTGTAGATGACCGGGAAGATCGCCCCGCTGCCGTCCGCCTCGAGGCTCGTGACGATGGCGTCGGGCCCCTCGGAGTCGAGGACGTGGGCGAGCGGCTGGATGCCGTCGTCGCGCAGGCCGCCAGAGCTGTCGGCGGTCAGCACATGGGCGAGATAACCGCGCTGGTGGAACAGCTCCGGCGACTCGGCCAGCTCATTGGCCATGAAGCTGGCGACCGCCTCGGGCGCGATGATCGGGCGTTCGGGCTCGATCTCGAAGCGGGTGCGTGCCAGATGTGTCGCGAGGACACGGGCGTTGTAGCGCGCCCCATGGACGGCGCCCGAATTCGCCGGGATGCCGTATTTTCGGAGCCCCTTGGCACCCTGGCCGATCGTCCCGGCGAAGAAGATGCCGGGCACGCTGACGCTCTCCCACCAGGGCGTCTGGGCCGGCAGCAGGCTCGCCCCGAACGTGGTGACCCCCAGGGCCGGCAGGTCGACCAGCGGGGTCACGAACCCGGTCGCGGCGATCACGTCGTCGACCTCGATGACCAGGTCCGCGCCACCGTCGGTCCGCCGGAGGTGAGCGACGAGCTCGCCGCCGGATCCCTGCTCGATCCGGTCGATCGCCGCGTCGAGCACGGTCACGCCGCCGCCCAGGACATGGTCCTCGTACGGCTGGACGTAGCGCGCGCGGACGCCCACCAGGGATCGCGTTTCGACCGACAGGCGCGCTTGCGAGGGCGATGCGAGCACGATCTGGCGCGCCCACGGAAGGAGGCCGGTGGCCAGCTCGAATCCTGAGTTCTGCTTGCCCACGATGAACACCCGCCGGCCGGCGTAGGTCTCAACCGGGCGCACGTCGGCGTAGTGATGGGTCAGCTCCATCCCGGGCCCGGGCGGCGTGTGCGCCTCGGCCACTCCGACTGCGACGACCATCGTTCCGCAGCGGTAGATCCCGTCGGTCGTCTCGATCGCGAACCGGTCGCCGTCCGGGCCGGATTCCCGGCTGGTCCCGGTCCAGCGGCAGTTGTAGCGGATGGCCAGCCCGGCCCGGTCCACGAAGGCGACGAGGTTCGCCTCCATCTCTGCCCGTGACGGGAAGTACGAGCTGCCGTCCATCAGCCCGGGCTGCAGCGCCCTCGTCGCAGGTTCCTCGCCGAGCAGGCTGTTCCAGTCGTAGCGCTCGTAGGCGCGGGTCCCGCGCTCGACCGGGGCGTGCGGCTTGGTCCACGACAGCAGGCGCTGGAGGAACGGCCAGCGACGGAACATGCCGCCCGGTGACGGATCGGCCGAGATCACCGCGTGTTCCACGCCGAGACGCCGAAGCGAGTACGAGACCTGGATCGCACCCGGGCCGCTGCCGATGACGACGACCGGGTAGCCTCCCGGCGGGAAGGGCGCGCTCAGCTCCGCCATCGGTTCGCCGCCCGCAATCGGCGAGCCTGGACCTGGAGCATCCGGTACATGACCCTGGGATGGTCGATCAGGAAGCCTTCGACACGGGGCCCCGCCAGGACCAGGCAACGGAGTGGCCGAAGCGCGACCACGTCGGCGATCGGTGATTCGCCGAGGACGATCGAGACCTCCCCGAAGAAGTCGCCGCGAGCGAGTCGCGCGCGCTCGGTTCCGTCGATCACGACCGCCGCCTCGCCATCGAGGACCACGTAGAATCCGGAACCTGTCAGCCCCTGGCGCAGGACTCGCTCGCCCTCGGCGAAGACCGCCTCTTCGAAGGTGTGCACGATCCCGGCGAGCTGCGGATCGGTCAAATCGGCGAACAGCGTGAAGCCGGCGATCGCGTCCACCAGCTCCTCTCGACCGACCATGCTCGCATGGTGCCAGACGCGGGCCCGCCGTGGAAGCCGTCCCGTGTTGACGGCCCCCGCCGCGCGGCGCAGCATGGCCCCTTCGAGCACGATGGAGGAACGGTGACCCTCAGCCGCGAACGCACGACCCAGCTCCTGTCCCAGACCCGTCTCTTCGCCGGGGTGGGTGCCGAGGGTCTGGGGAGGATCGCCGACCGGATCACCGAGGTCGACGTACCGGCCGCTCGAGTGATCGCCCGCCAGGGCGAGATCGGCACCGGCTTCTTCATCATCGCCTCGGGCTCCGTGCGCGTGATCCGCGACGGCGAGACGCTCGCCGAGCTCGGCCCGGGCGAGTTCTTCGGAGAGCTCTCGGTCATCGACGGCCTGCCCCGGGTCGCCCAGGTCGTCAGCGCCGAGCCGACGACCTGCCTTGCCCTCGCCACATGGGACTTCGAGGCGGTCGTGCGCGAGCAACCGAGCGTCGCCCTCGCGATCTTGCGCGAGCTGGCCGGCCGGCTGCGCGAGCTGACCGAAGCGCACCATCACTGAGCTCCGGGGCGCCACCAGGATGACCGCGACCCCGCCCCCGAGCGGCACCGTCACCTTCCTGTTCACTGACATCGAGGGCTCGACCCGCCTCGAACAGCAGATCGGGACCGCGCGCTACGCCGCCCTGCTCGAACGCCACCGGGAGATCCTGCGCGACGCGTTCGGCGCCCATGGCGGCGTGGAGCAGGGCACCGAGGGCGATTCGTTCTTCGTCGTCTTCAACAGCGCCCGGGAGGCCGTCGCGGCCGCCATCGACGCGCAGCGCGGGCTGGCGGCGGAACCGTGGCCGGACGACGCCCCGATCCGGGTCCGGATGGGGCTGCACTCGGGCGAGGCCGGCATGGCCGGTGGGACGCTCGTCGGGCTCGACATCAATCGAGCCGCCCGGATCGCGGCGGTGGCCCATGGCGGCCAGATCCTCGTCTCCGACACGACCCGCGCGCTGGTCAGCGCCGGGCTGCCCGACGACCTCCACCTGCGCGACCTGGGTGAGCACCGCCTGCGCGACCTGGCCGGGCCGGAGCGGCTGGTCCAAGTGGATGCGGACGACCTGCCGGGCGAGTTTCCGGCCGTTCGCTCGCTGGACTCCCGCCCGAACAACCTGCCGACGCAGCTGACGACGTTCGTTGGCCGCGAGCGCGAGCTCGCCGAGGCGCTCGAGCTGCTCTCGCGAACGCGGTTGCTGACCATGACCGGGCCGGGGGGCACGGGCAAGACCCGGCTATCGCTGCAGGTCGCGGCCGCGGCTGCCGAGCGCTTTCCCGACGGCGTCTGGTTCGTCGCCCTGGAGCCGGTCCGCGACGCGGCGCTCGTCGCCCCGACGATCGCGCGGGCTCTTGGAGCTCAGGACAGCTCGACGCGTCCGGCGCTCGAGACGCTGGTCGATGCCATCGGCGAGCGCCACTACCTCATCCTGCTCGACAACTTCGAACAGGTACTGGCCGCCGGGCCGGTCGTGGCCGAGATCCTGCGACGCTGCCCCAACGTGACCTGCCTGGTGACGACGCGCACGGCCCTGCGCGTTTCCGGGGAGCAGGAGTACCCGATCCCTGGCCTACCCGCGCCGCCGGACATCTCGCGCCTGTCCGAGATGGAGCGCCTGAACCTGCCGCTTGCGATCCGCGAGCTCGACGTCGACGCGCTCAACCAATACGAGGCCGTCCGCCTGTTCATCGCTCGTGCGGTCGCGGTTCGTCCCGGCTTCACCGTTACCAACGCGAACGCCCCGGCGGTCGCCCAGATCTGCGCCCAACTTCACGGCATGCCGTTGGCCATCGAGCTCGCCGCTGCGCGCATCAAGCTCCTGACACCGGACCAGATCCTCGCTCGGCTGGGGCATCACCTCGCCCTGCTGACGGCTGGGTCGCGGGACCTGCCGGAGCGGCAGCAGACGCTGCGCGGTGCGATCGCCTGGAGCTACGACCTGCTCGACGAGGGCGCGCGGCGGCTGCTCGATCGGCTGTCGGTGTTCCTCGGCGGCTGCGATCTCGAGACGGCGGAGGCAGTCTGCGGGCCCGGAACGGAACTCGGCTTTGACATCTTCGACGGGCTCAGTGCGCTCGTCGATCAGAGCCTGTTACGGATCGAGGAGGGCGAGACGGCGCCACGCTTCGTGATGACCGAGACGATCGCCGAGTTTGCCAGCGAGATGCTGGAGACACGCGGCGAGCGGAACGCCGTTCAGGAACGGCATGCCCGGGTCTTCCTCGATCTCGCCGAGCGAGCCGCTCCCAACCTGTCCGGGACCGACCAACGGCTGTGGCTCGACCGGTTGGAGCGCGATCACGACAACCTGCGCGCCGCGCTTGACTGGTCGACGGGTCACCCCGAGCCGGATGTGGCGGCCCGTCTGGCCTTTGCCCTGTGGCGATTCTGGCAGCAGCGTGGCTACCTCAACGAGGCTCGCCGCCGGTTCGAGACGATGGCGGCACAGAACTGGACGCTCGAGCCGGCGGTCGCTGCCCGATTCGCAGAGGCGTTCGGCGGTGTCGCCTACTGGCAGGCCGACCATCCGGCGGCTGATCGCTGGTACGAGGAGGCGCTCGAGATCTGGCGACGGCTGGGCGACAAACGGGAGATCGCCAACGCGCTCTACAACGACGCCTATGCCGACATCCTGCCGTACATGGGCCTGGCCGGCATGGAGTTCCCTGAGGAGGCCGCCGGCGTCGGTCGCGCCAAGCTCGAGGAGGCGCTGGCGCTCTACCGCGAGGTCGGCGACAAGGCGGGCGAGGGCAACGTCCTGTGGGGCCTTGGGAGCTATCACTACTTCGCCAATGCCGGCAACGAGGCCGAGCGCTGGTATCTCGAGTCGCTCGCGCTCCATCGCGACAGCGGCCAGCGAACGATGGAGGCCTGGTCGCTCCACATGCTCGCGCTCGTGACGATTGCGCGCGAGAACGTCGGACCGTCGCGTGATTACGCGCGGCACGCGCTGCGCCACTTCCGCGATGCGGGTGATGTGGCCGGCATCACCCTGGTGCTGGACGACCTGGCGTCGATCGCGGTCGCGCAGGACGACGCGCCGCGCGCAGCTCGCCTGTTTGGCGGAGCGCGGCACCTCCAGCACACGACCGGGACCGACCTCGCGAACTACGTCGAGGAGACGTACAAGCAGTTCGATGCGCCATCCCCCCGGGGCGCTCTGCCGCCAGAGGACTTCGAGCGGTACGGCGCCGAGGGCGCGGCGATGAGCCTCGACGAGCTCGTCGCCTATGCGCTCGAAGGGGGCGACCTGCCCGAACCACACAAGGCCCCTACGACGTAGCATGGGCCGATGACAGCCGTGCCGATCTCAGGGGCGCCGGGGCCGGCTCAGCCGCACGCCAACGCCGTCGCGTTGCAGCCGATCCAGTTCCTGGAGCCCGACATCGGAGCCGAGCCGGATCCGGGCCTGGTGATCCTGACCTGCGCGAATTGCGGCGCGGCAATGGATGAGCGCAAGTGCAAGCTCATTTGCCGCTGCGGATACTTCCTGTCCTGTTCTGACTATTACTGACCGCCGAGAGCCTCGAGGCGACCCCATGGCCGAACCGCTTCCGCCGATCGTCTTCACGATCGAGACGCCCGCCTCGGCCGTGGAGGCCTGGGCGGCGGTGACCCAGCCGGAACGGATCGCCGAGTGGTTCACCGACGCCAGCCCGCTCGGCAAGGTCGGCGACCCGTATCGCCTCGACTTCGGCGATGGCAGCCTGGTCGAGGGCGTCGTCAGGCTCGTGGAGCCCGGGCAGCGCTTCACCCACACCTGGGTCTGGTCGGACGTCGAGCCGTCCCACGAAACCCTGGTGACCTGGTCGATCGAGCCGATCCGCGAGGGAGGCAGCCGGGTCACCCTGACCCACGGGGGATGGGCCGAGGCAGGCGTTGACGAGGCCATTCGCGACGACCATGAGGCGTACTGGAGCGGCTACTTGGACGACCTGGCGGGGATCCTGGGCGTCACCGACTGACGCCTTCGCGCGGCGGTCTGCCCCCTGCGGCCGGCTGGGCTAAACTGGCGCTCCAGATGACTGCCCAGGCCACGACCTCCGAGCCGGCCGCCTCCGAGCCAGCCCGCCGGAAGACGGCGATTCCCAAGAACCCCGGCCGGCGCGACCTGGGCTTGCGGGCGACGTTGCTCTTTCCGAACCGCGAGATCGTCGAGCGCTACTACGTGCCGGTCATCTACACGGCCTGCCGGACGTGCTACTCCGAGCAGGATCCCGACGAGATCTTCCGGCGCGCCCTGGCCGGTGACTTCGATTCGCTCAAGATGCAGAAGCTGATCGGTTCGGTCATCGAATCCGGGCACGGCTCGACAATCGAGCACGTCGTCTTCACCTTCGCCATCAGCGGCGTGTCCCGGACGCTGTCGCATCAGCTCGTGCGGCACCGGGCGGGCGTGGCGTTCGATCAACAGAGCCAGCGCTACGTCAAGTTCAAGGGCGCGGCCACGATGCTCCCCCACTCGATCGCCGAGGGCGACCCGGATCTGCGCACGCGCTACGAGGAGCAGGTCGACGGAGCGCTCGGCCTGTACGGCGACATGCTGCAGGCCGGCGTCCCGGGCGAGGATGCCCGGTTCATCTTCCCGAACGCGACCCGCACGAACCTGGTCATGACCGCCAACCTGCGAGCGCTCATTCACATGTCCGGGCTGCGCCTGTGCACGATGGCCCAGTGGGAGATCCGGCGCCTCTTCCAGCTGATTCGCCATGAGATCTTCAGCGTCTCGCCGTTCCTCGGCAGCTTCCTCGCCCCGAAGTGCGTGCCACTCGGCTACTGCGACGAGTTCAACAACCGCGACGGCCACTGCCCGATCCGGCCGCACAAGGACCGGGTGCTGGAGGCCTGGGCGGAGAAGGCGGCCGCGGCCCGCGCCGCCGGCAGGGAGCTGCCGGTCACGTAAGGCGCCGACTCGGGCCGCCGCGCATGGTCCGCGTCGCGTGGGTCCGCGGCCGTGCCCTCGATGGACCCGGGGCATGAGCTTGAGGCGGCGTCAAGCCTGCGAGTGCGTCTGGGTGGCGTAGGCATGTGGTGCCCATATTCGCCAAGCCAAGCTCGTAATCGGTCGATCCTGTTCTCGCAGTGCACAGGCCCGACTCAGATCACGGCGAAACGGTCAAAGATGTGCGGCCGACGCACAAGGCCGACACTTCGGCCGGCTGACCGTCGTTTATGGTCACCAGGTGCCCACTGGGCGGGCGCAAGGCTTGAGCCGGGCCCCGCGACTGCCAGTCGCGGGGCCCGGCGGCCCGCGACCGCAGCGATCCCCCGAGGTCAGGGCGCGCCCAGGTCCGTCACGAACCGGCGGATCACCTTGGCCAGCCGCGGCCCGGCCTCCAGCCCGGCCTCGAGCACTTCCTCGTGGGTGAGCGGCATGCCGCTGTAGCCCGCTCCCGCGTTGGTGACCAGCGAGACGCCGCAGACCTCGAGTCCGACCCAGCGGGCGGCGATGCACTCGAGCACCGTCGACATGCCGACGGCGTGCCCGCCCAGCCCGGCCAGCATCCGGACCTCGGCCGGGGTCTCGTAGGTCGGGCCGGTCAGCCCGACGTAGACCCCTTCGGCCAGGGTCACGCCCTCGCTGACACCCGCTGCATGGAGGCGTTCGCGCAGGCGAGGGCTCCAGGCGTGCGTCATGTCCGGGAAGCGCGGCCCGAGCTCGTCGGCATTGGGCCCCATCAGCGGGCTGCGGCCGGTCAGGTTGATGTGGTCGCGCATGACCATGAGCGTGCCCGGTCCAAATGACGGGTCCAGCCCACCGGCCGCATTGGTCAGCACGACGACCCGCGCGCCCAGCGCATGGAAGAGCAGGACCGGCTGCACCACCAAGCCCGGATCATTGCCTTCGTAGAGATGGAAGCGGCCCTGGAGCATGACCACCGGTCGGCCACCCAGCTTACCGAGCAGAAGCCGTCCGGCATGACCGGGCGCGGTCGCGGCGGGCCAGCCGGGCAATTCGCCGAATGGAATGGCGACGGGGTCCGCCAGGTCGTCGGCCAGCCCACCCAGGCCGGATCCAAGGACGATCCCGACCTCAGGCACGATCGAGGTCCGAGCACGTACGGCGGCGACCAGCGCGGCGAGACCCGCAGGCTGATCGGCCGGGCGGATCGGCAACAATGGGTCGACGCGGGTGGTCAAGTCAGACACGAGGGCCTCCAGAACGCATCCGGGCTCAGACGGTCGAGGCCGCAGGCTTCGTCGGCCCGACGGAAGGTATCGACACCGGGATGCCGATCACGTCCCGTCGGGCACGATCCCCGCGGACGACCATGGTGAGATGGTCGCCCGTCAAGGGTAGCGAAGCGCCCGAAGCGACCGGCGGCGGAACGAGGGTCCTTGATGCAATCTCGGGTCCTTTGATCCTGTCGGCCCCTTCGGGCTGGGATTACCGTAACGGCCGCCGGCGCGATGGGTCAACGTGGTTATCCACGAACTCGCGCCCGCCCGATGGGGCCGTCCACGACTTGTCGACCGCTGTGGACGGCCTGTGGACAACGAGCCGTCAGCCGCCCATCGCGAACATCTCGACCTTCGGCAAGGTCGACGTCGCGGCCGAGCGAAGCTCGGAATAGCGATCGCCGCGGCGCGTCCAGATCCCCTGGACGAAGGCGGCGAGCTCCTCGTCGGAGGCGCCGGACCGCAGGACCGCCCGGGCATCGTGCCCGTCGACGGCGAAGAGACAGGTGTACAGCTTCCCCTCGGCCGAGATTCGCGCTCGCGTGCAGTCGCGACAGAACGGCTGGGTGACCGACGAGATCACCCCGAACTCGCCGCCGCCATCGCGGTATCGCCAGCGATCGGCGACCTCGCCCCGGTAGTTCGGGTCGGCCGGCTCGACCGGCCAGACCGCGCCGATCGTCTCGATCAGCTCATCGGCCGGGACCACCTCGTCGAGCCGCCAGCCATTCGAATGCCCGACGTCCATGTACTCGATGAAGCGGAGCACGACGTTCGCCTCGCGCGCCCAGGCCGCCATCGGCACCACGCTCGACTCATTGATCCCGCGACGCACGACCATGTTCGCCTTGATCGGGGCGAGCCCCGCTTCCGTGGCCGCCGCGATCCCGTCGAGCACCTTTGCGACCGGGAACTCGATCCCGTTCATCGCGCCGAACACCTCATCGTCGAGCGAATCCAGGCTCACCGTGACCCGGCGAAGACCCGCCTCGGCCAGGGGCCGGGCGAGCGCGCGAAGGGCGGATCCGTTCGTGGTCAGGGTCAGGTCGACCTCGCCACCGTCCGGCCGTCGGATGGCGGCCAGCATGGCGATCAGGTCCGCCAGGCCCCGCCGGACTAGCGGCTCACCGCCGGTGATCCGCAGCTTCTCGACGCCGAGCCCGACGAACAACCGGGCGAGCCGGCAGATCTCCTCGAACGTCAGGACCTGGTCGCGCGGCAGGAACTCGTAGTCGCGCCCGAAGATCTCCTTGGGCATGCAGTAGGTGCAGCGGAAGTTGCAGCGGTCAGTGACCGAGATGCGCAGGTCGCGCAACGCCCGGCCGAGCGTGTCGGTCAGCCCCGGGCGGCCATCGAATCCGTTCTGGGCCATCTCCATCGCACTATGGTAGCCCTCGTTGGCGTCGTCCTCCCGGATCCGTTGCCCGCCGGGTCCGATTCGCCCTGCTTCCAACCAATGCGAAACGACCGCGGGACCGCCATGCGTCGGCGGTTGGGCGATGGTTCCGCTTCGCTGGACGATCGCGATTCGGAGCTGGCGGGGACAGCGTCGCCCTGCGCGTGTGGACCACGGTCGGCACGCCTCCCCGTGCGCCAATCGCGGACAAGCCGGTACCACCGGCCCAGACCGCTGGTACCTCTAGCCAACTGCACCGGACCCACCGCGGCTGACACGATGGCCCCACGTCCCTGGAGATCGGATCGACCTGTCCGACCGTCCCGTAACCTGAGGTTCTCGCCCCATGGCAACCGACACACGACCAGGCTTCCGGCTCCCCTGGGCCGCCGGCACGGGCGAGTCCGACGATCAACCCGCCACGGGCGACGCTCCCGTCGCCGAGGAGGCCCAGGAACCCGACATGATCGAGACCACCGCCACGTCCGAACCGTCCGCCACGCCCGAACTGCACGCCATATCCGAATCGCCTGCCGAGCCGGAGGGCGCCGGCAGCCCGCCCGCCCGCCGCGCGACCAAGTTCATGGCCGAGCTGAGCCGTGCCATGCAGGCTGCCGCAGAGAACGCCCGAAGCGAGACGATGGCCCGCTTCGAGGTGGAGGCCAAGGGCGTCGTCGAAGAGATCCATGCCAAGGCTACGGACGAAGCCGCTGACCTGCGTCGCAAGGCCGATGACGACGTCGCGGCGATCCGCGAGCGGTCGAAGGCAGAGATCGCCCGCATCCGCGAGGAGACCGAGGCGCGGATCGCCGCCCGCAAGAGCGGGCTCGACGGCGAGATGGAGGAGCATGCCGCGACTGTCGAGGCACGAACCGAGCGCGTCGCCGCGGTCGTTGCCGCATTCGAAGCCCAGATGGCTGCTTTCTTCGAGCGCCTGAACGCTGAAGCGGACCCGACCCGCATCGCGACCATGGCCGAGATCATGCCGGATTCGCCCAGCCTGGCCGACGTCGCCGCCGCCATCGCCAACGCGCCCATGCCGTCCGCCGATCCGGTCACGGCGACGCCGGCAGCGCAAACACCGGCCCCCGTCGACTTCGCCGCCGCCGAGGCGGAGGCTGCCTCCTTCACCGCTGACCTCGAGAGCGAGGACGACCTGCCCGCCGGCGAGGCCGACGCGCTCAAAGCGGCGTCCGTCGAGGACCCGGCTCAGTCCGTCGATGTCGAACCAACCGCGAGCGCCGAGCTGGCCTCGGGCCGCGTGACCGTGTCCGGTCTGGCGAGCGTCGCCAACATCGCGAACTTCAAGCGCAGCCTGGCCCGGACGCCGGGGATCTCGACGATCGCCGTCGCCTCCGGGCCCGATGGCGACTTCGTGTTCACCGTCGGTCACACGCTCGGGTCGGCGCTGTCCGCCTCGGTCCAGGCACTGCCCGGCTTCGACATCCAGATCACCGGCGAGTCCGGCGATGCGATCGACGTCGCAGCGCAGGATCGCGACGCCACCGGCTGACCCACCGCCCCACCCGAGCCCAGGAGTTGTCTCGTGGCCCGATCTGCCATCGTCGTCGCCCTGCCCGCGAGCGAATCCGACCACGTCTTTGCTGAGCTGGCACTGGCCGGCTTCGAGGTCGTCACCGTGGAGACGCCGTTCGAGCTGGAGGCGGTCCTCGACAGCCGGCGGGACGTCGCCGTGGCCATCCTCGACGGCGAGATCGACGCGGACGAGACCGAAGCATTCCAGCGCGCCCTGCGTGATGGTGGCCGCGCCGTTCCGGCGTTGACTGTCGTCTCGGCGACGACATTCGAGCGCCTGTCGCTCGCCGACGACGACGGCTCGGGCAACGAATACTTCACCCGACCCTATTCGGCCGATTCGATCCGCTGGCGTGTGGAGGCGATGTGCATCCGGCGCGAGACCGTCGACGACGGGAGCGGTCCGGTGCTCCAGGCGGGCCCGATCGGTCATGAGGCGTGGAGCCGCCGCGCGACCCTGATCGCGGTCTTCAACCCCAAGGGCGGCGTCGGCAAGACGACCGTCGCGACCAACCTGGCGTCGTCGCTCCAGGCCCGCAAGGGCAAGTCCGTCCTGCTCCTGGACGCCGACACGGTCACCGGACATGTCACCACCTCGTTCGCCATCGAAGCCGTTCGCACGGTGGCCGACAGCTGGCGCGACGAGGCCGAAGGCGGCCCGTCGGAGAGCCTCGTGGAGCTGGCCTCGGCGCACGGGTCGGGCCTGCGGGTGGTCGCCCTCAGCGACTCCCCGATCAACACCGAGATCCTGGACCCGGAACGGGTCGTGGCCGCGATCGCTGCCGCCCGGCGCTCGTTCGACGTCATCGTCGTCGACCTGCATCCGTCCTACAGCACGCTCAACCAGGCCATCTTCGACGAGGCCGATCGGATCCTCGTGCCGGTCACGCCGGACGTCCCCGCAATCCGCGCCGCCGTTCAGTTCCTCGACGTGGCCCGGGCCCTTGGCTGTCGCGAGCGCCTGGCGATGGTCGTCAATCGGGCCAACAGCGGCGTCTCGGTCGCCGACATGGAGCGGACCGTCGGGTTGCCCGCCTTCGCCCTCATTCACTCCGCCGGCGTGCTCTTCGTCCGCGCCGCCAACGAGGGCCGGACCGTGGTGGAGATGTTCCCCCGCGAGAAGATCACCGCGGACTTCGACGAGCTGGCCGACCGACTCCTGGGCAACCCCAAGCCGGAGGGCAACGTTCTTGCCGGCTTCCGCTTCCCGACCCGCCTCAAGGAGCCGGCAGGCGCCTGAGGCAGATGCCGGGGGACCCGCTCCGTGCTAGCGCGTCTTGTCAGTCCACTGGGCGCCGCCGAGCGAGCCGCCCGGCAGCTTCTCGTAGCGTTCGCCGGTCCGCGCGTCGACCTGCTCGACGCCACGCAGGTAGGCCCGGTTGACCAGGATGACGTCGGTCCCCGGCGGGCTGACCGCCTTGCCGGCCATCGTGGCCGTCGCGTTGACGACCGCGATGAACATCTCGTTCGAACGATCCAGCAGTCGGAGCGGTTCGTAGCCCGGGTAGAGCTGGACGGTCCCCACGACGCGATACGGGGGAATCTCCAGTCCCACCTCGTAGGTCACCTTGTGGATCTTGTGCGCCGATCGCTCGGCCTCGGTCATTTCGGGCAGCGAGTCCTCGCCGGCCAGGACGAGGACCAGGTCGTACGGATCCACGGACTTCAGTCCCGGTGCGGGTGCGAGCCGCTCGCTGCCGTCCATCGGCGCCCACTGCACGTCGGCGAGGGCGATCGGCTCGCGCTTGTTGAGCGAGTCCGAGAGCCGTCCGTCGACGAGCATCCGCCCGACGAGCCGCCAGTCCTCGGTCATGGCCTCGAATGGCAGCCCCGCACCGGACCCGGCGGGCTTCGGCCGCGCCTCGGTCGACGCCGGGGTTGCCGCCGATTCCTTCCTCCGGCGCAGGAAATCGAATGGCACGCTACTCCTCCGCCGCGCCGCTGTTCTCGCGGATGGTATCGACCACGGTGGTGTCCGCCAGCGTGGTCGTGTCGCCAAGGACGCGCCCTTCGGCGATGTCGCGCAGCAGCCGCCGCATGATCTTGCCGGAGCGCGTCTTGGGCAGATCCGGCACGAACATCAGGAACTTCGGACGCGCGATCGGGCCGATAACGTAGGCCACGTGCTCGCGCAGCTGCACCGCCAGGGCATCGGACGGCTCCTGGTCGGCCCGGAGGATGACGAAGGCGAAGATCGCCTGGCCGCTGATGTCGTCTTTCTTGCCGACCACGGCGGCCTCGGCCACCGAGCGATGGTCGACCAGGGCCGACTCGACCTCCGTCGTCGAGATCCGATGGCCGGCCACGTTCATGACGTCGTCAACCCGGCCGAGCAGCCAGAAATAGCCGTCCTCGTCGCGCTTGGCGCCGTCGCCCGCGAAATACATCCCCGGGAAGCGTTTCCAGTACGTTTCGAAGTAGCGCTCCGGGTCGCCGTGGATGCCGCGCAGCATGGCCGGCCACGGCCGCTTCAGGACGAGGTAGCCGCCACCGCCCCGCGGCACGGAGTTGCCGTCGCCGTCGACGACGTCCGCGTCGATACCCGGAAACGGGAAGGTCGCCGAGCCCGGCTTGGTGGTCGTGACGCCGGGGAGCGGCGTGATCAGGATCTGGCCCGTCTCCGTCTGCCACCAGGTGTCGACGATCGGCGCCCGCCCGCCGCCGATGTGCTCGCGGTACCACAGCCACGCCTCGGGGTTGATCGGCTCGCCGACCGAGCCCAGCACCCGCAAGCTTGACAGGTCGTGCTTGCGCGGCCAAGCCTCGCCCTGCTTCATGAACGCCCGGATCGCCGTCGGCGCGCAGTACAGGATCGAGACCCTGTAGTCCTCGATGATCTGCCACCAGCGATCCCAGGCCGGCGTGTCCGGCGCACCCTCGTAGAGGATCCCGGTCGTGGCGTTGGCCAGCGGGCCGTAGACGATGTACGAGTGGCCGGTGACCCAGCCGATGTCGGCGGCGCACCAGTAGACGTCGTCTGGCTTGACGTCGAAGATCGCCTCGTGGGTGAACGAGGTCCCGAGCAGATAGCCGGCGGTCGTGTGCAGGATCCCCTTCGGCTTGGCGGTGGTGCCCGAGGTGTAGAGCAGGTAGAGCATGTGCTCGGACTCGACCGGGACCGGCGGGCAGTCGTCCGACTGGCGCTCCACGATGTCGTGCCACCAGTGGTCGCGGCCGTCGACCATGTGGACCTCGTGCCCGGTCCGGTTGACCACGATCGCCGCCTCGACCGTCGGGGTGGAGGCCAGCGCTTCATCGGCGTGATGCTTCAGGCCGACCTCCTTGCCGCGCCGGTAGCCGCCGTCGGCGGTGAGCAGCACCTTGGCCCCGCAGTCGTTGATCCGGCCGGACAGCGACTCGGCTGAGAAGCCCCCGAAGACGACCGTGTGCGGCGCCCCGATCCGGGCACAGGCGAGCATCGCGATCGGCAGCTCGGGGATCATCGGCATGTAGATCGCGACCCGGTCGCCTTTCTCGACGCCGAGCTCCTTGAGCGCGTTGGCTGCCTTGCTCACCTCGCGCAGGAGATCGCGGAAGGTCAGCGTCCGGGTGTCGCCCGGTTCGCCGATCCAGTGGTAGGCGACCTTGTCGCCGAGGCCCCGCTCGATGTGGCGGTCGACGCAGTTGTAGCTGACGTTGAGCTCACCGCCGACGAACCACTTGGCGAACGGCAGCTCCCATTCGAGGGTCGTCTCGAAGGGCTTCGACCAATCGAGCCGCTCGCGTGCGCGCTTCGCCCAAAAGGCCTCGAAATCGCGCTCGGCCTCTTCGTAAAGGTCGGCCTTGGCGTTGGCCTGCGCGGCGAACGTGGGATCCGGCGGGAAGGTCCGGGACTCGGCAAGCAGATTCTCGATCTCGGGCGACGGGGAGGACGGCTCGACGCTCACGGAACCCTCGCATTCGAAGTCGGCTGGCCGGGCCATCCTACCGCGCAGGCTCGGTGCGCGCGACCGTTCCATGAGCGCGCCGCCGCCCGGCCGGTGTTCTGCAGGGAAGTACAAAACGCGGCATTCGTGGTCAGGGCGGGCCGAGCGTCGCTCTGGAATATGTCCGAGTCGACCTGCTCGTGCACGACCAGCGCGCGGCGCAGACCAGGCGTCGGGCGTCCTGGGCCTTCCGCGCAGGGCGATGGGGCAATCCCCGCCGACGAGCGATCACCGTGGCGGTGATCCGTGCGGTTTGTCCTTCTAGGAAGAACCGCCGGGCTGGCCCCGCGTCGGACGTGGCCCTTCCGCGGCGCGCGGTGGCCCGGCGCCGCGCGACCGTCCGCCCGGGCGCCCGAGCGCTACTCGGCACCTTCGGCCAGGTCGTCCTGGTCCGGCGCCAGGCCCACCTCGATACCGTCTCGCGGGTCGCGCGCGAGGACGACCCGTTGCGGGCGCGGGATCTCGATGCCGTTGGCCTTGAATGCCGCCAGCAGGCGCTTTCGGAAGTCACCGCCGGCCGCCCACTGGTCGGCGGCGCGGACGGTGCCCAGGATCTTGAGCGTGACGCCGTATTCGGCCAGTGCCGCAACCCGCTCGACCCGTGGCGCCTCGAGCACCCGACGCTTCCAGGCCGGATCGCCGGCCATCTCGGCGCCGACCTTGTCGACGACGTCGATCGCCTTGTCGATGTCGGTGCCGTAGGCCACCGTTACGTCCTGGTTGATCCGCGCCCAGACTCGGGTCAGGTTGGACGCGACGCGGATCTCGCCGTTCGGGATGGTGTGGACGACGCCGTCCAGGTCGCGCACCGTGGTCCGCCGCAGCGTGAAGTCCTCGACGCTCCCGGCGACGCCGGCAGCGCGGATGACATCCCCCTTGCCGAACTGGTTCTCAATCAGGATGAGCGCGCCGTTGAGGTAATCCTTTACCAGGCTCTGGGCGCCGAACCCGACGGCGATCCCGACGACACCGAGGCCGGCGATGGCGGGCCCGATGTCGAGTCCGACCTCGCCCAGGACCATCAGCCCGGCGATCATCACGATGAAGGCCTGGAGCGTTCGCCCTCCGAGCGCGTCGAGGGTGTCCATCCGCTTCTTGAGCTCGACCGCGCTGAGCTCCTGCGCGGTGCCTTCGCTGGCCTCACGGTCGAGCAGCGCCTTGACGACGCCGTGCACGAACAGGTTGGCGAGACGCATCGCGACGATCGCGATGAGGGCGATCAAGGCGACCGGGAACAGCGTGCCGCGAACGATGGCGACGATCTCGGTCCAGGGCGCTTCGGTCAGGTCGGGCATACGCGTAGCGTAGCGAGTCGCGCCACCACTCGACCCATGACCCGTTACAATCCGGTGCCGTGAGCGTCTCACGCGCATGACCGGTGCGCCTGAGACGACGGCCTCCGATGACCGCCAGCCCGCCCCCGAGCGGCCGCGCACGGGTGTCCTGGCCGCCGCCGCCCTCCTGGTGCTGGGCCTGCTCGCGGCGGTGGCCGTGGGCGCCTCCCTCCTGGGCGCCCGGGACACCGTGCCGGTCACCGTCGTACCGACCGATCCGGTGGCCGTGGTCAGTCCAGAGCCGGACGCGTCACCGCCGCCGTTGGGCGAGACCTGGCAGACGCTCGACTTCCAGGCAGGCTCGAGCGGCGGCCTCATCGAGGCGGCAACGTTTCTGGGGATGGATCTCGTGGGTGTGGGGCGCGGGGGGTGCGGCCCGGACAACGATCATCCGACCGACTGCTACGGCGCAGCCTGGTTGGCCGGAGCCGGCGAGTCATTGACCAGGGTTCCCGACCAGGGCGGCTTGAAAGTCGGCGTCTACCGACCGATCAGCGGACCCGAGTCAGAGCTCTTCGACATGGCCATGGGACCGGCCGGCATCGTGGCCATCGGCTATGCCTACGACTCGGAGGGTCTACGGCCGCGCATTTGGCGGTCCCCGGACGGGCGAACATGGGAGCGCGTCGGGTTCGCGCTCGGGCCGTCATCGGAGGGTCCGCGGGAGGATACGCGTGTGGCGGCGAGCGCCTCGAGCGCCCAGGGCTACGTCATCGTCGGATGGATCTTCGACTGGGCCGGCCCGGCTGCTCGCGCCGCGGCGTGGACGTCGCCCGACGGCGTCATCTGGACTCGCGCGGTCGACACCGCCGACATGGACGTCGGGCCGTGCGCCGCCGCCGGGAGTCATGTCGCCGTTAGCCTGGCCCCCCTGCTCCCGGACGATCCGCGCGTCTGCGCGGTCGACGGATCGTGGCCATGAGGCAACGAGCCGATCTCACCATAGGATCGAGCGCACGCTCGTCCGGTCCAGCCCGTCCCAACCCGCGAGACGCCGCCTGTCAGGCCGTCGCGTGGACCGCGGCAGCTCGTTCCGGGGCCGTGCCGCCCAACCGCACTGAGATGGCGGCGGCGGCTTCGCGCGCCTGGGCGGCCAGCTCCGGCACGCGGCGCGGGGTGAGCCGGAAGGCCGGGCCCCAGATGTCGACCGCTGCGATCACGTTGCGACGCGCGTCATGGACCGGCGCGGCGACCGCGTTGAGCCCGAGCTCGTACTCGCCGATCGCCGTAGCATAGCCGCGCCGGCGGATCCGGGCCAGCTCTTCGAGGAGCGGTTCCAGCTCGACGATGGTCCGCTCCGTATAGCTGACCAGGCCGCGCCGGACGATCCTGAGCACCTCTCGCTCGGCGAGCGAGGAGAGCAGCACCTTGCCCGATGCCACGCAGTGAAGCGGCGTCGCCCGGCCCGTCCAGTCGCCGACGGCGATCAGATTGGGGCCGTCGACCTGGGCGACCGCCAGCAGCGAGTCGCCTTCGAGGATCCCCAGGCCGGTCGTTTCGTGGGTCAGCCGGGCCAGCCGTTCCAGCTCGGGCAGCGCGATGCCGCGGAGGTCGAGGGTCCGTTCGGCGCGCTCGGCCAGGCGAATGACCACCAGGCCCAGCCGGTACTTGCCGGTCTCGTCGTCCTGTTCCACGAGGCCGCGCTTCTGGAGCGTGGCGAGCAGGCGCGAGGCGGTCGACTTGTGGAGGCCAAGCCGACGGGCAAGCTCGGTCACGCCGGCTTCACCCTGACTGTCGCCGAGCGCGAGCAGCAGCGCCGCCGCGCGGTCCACGGACCGGACCGCGTTGCCATCGAGGACCATGCCGCCCGGCCCGTTCATCCGGCGGTGGGGTGCGACATCGCACCCGATCCCATCGGGGCGAGCCGGCCGTGGGCGCGCGCCTCGAGGGCAGCGTCCAGCGAATCGTTGAAGATGGTCAGGACCTGGTCGACGATGTCGCCCTCAGCGTGCGCCTCGCAGATGAACCACGGCTCGCGCGAGTCGGGCTCGGGCATTGCGCCGCGGGCGTGCATGCCGACCGCGATCGCGTCGTACAGCTCGTGGTCCGTGTTCGCCCAGTCTCGATACTCGGACGGCTCGGTGTCGGTGAACATGATCCCGAACATCGACGGGTGGCCGGTGAAGACGTACGGCAACCCGGTCGGGTTGAGGATCTCGCGCAGGCCGTCCTGCATCCGCCGGCCGATCGCATGGATCGTCTCGAGCGCGTCCGTGTCGCGCAGAATCTCGAGGGTCTTGACCGCAGCGGCCGCAGCGATCCGGTTGCCGGCGTAGGTGCCACCGTGGCTCACCTTGTCCGGCAGCATGCTCATGACCGCTTCGCGTCCGCCGAAGGCCGCCGCCGGGTAGCCGTTGCCCATCGCCTTGGCCCACGTGGCCAGGTCCGGCTTGATCCCGAAGAACTCGGCGGCGCCGCCACGCGCGAGGCGGAACCCGGTCTTGACCTCATCGAAGATCAGCAGGATTCCGAACTCCTCGGTCAGGGCGCGCATCGCCTGGTGGAATCCCGGCTTGGGCATGATCGCCTGGGCGTTCCCGAGGACCGGCTCCACGATGATCGCGGCGATCTGGTCCCCCTCGCGCTCGAACAGCCGGCGCAGGAAGTCGATGTTGTTGTAGCGAGCCGGGATGATCGTGTCGGCGACGGCGCCCGGGATGCCGCGTCCCCAGGCCAGCCGGACCGGATTGTCCGCGTCGCCGAGCTCGGATATGTCGTTGGGCGAGACGCTGATCAGGGCGTAGTCGTGGACGCCGTGGTACTGACCCTCGAACTTCACGATCTTCTCGCGCCCCGTGTAGGCGCGCGCGATGCGCATCGCGTGCATCGTGGCTTCTGTGCCCGACACCGTCATGCGGGCCTTGTCCACCCAGCCGGTCAGCTCCCTGACCAGCTCCATGGCCCGGACCTCGTCCTCGGTGGTGAGCGAGAAGCTGACGCCGCGGCGCATCCGCTCGTTGACGTAGTCGTCGACGCGCTCGTCGCCGTGGCCGAGGATCACGGGGCCGTAGCCCATCCGCAGGTCAATGAACTCGTTGCCGTCGATGTCCCAGACGCGACCGCCCTTGCCGCGGTCGACATAGATCGTGTCGTCGCCCCAGGCCCGGAAGTTCGAGTCCGTCCCGCCGGGCAACGTCTCCAGGGCTCGCCGGTAGAGAGCCGTCTGGCGCTCTCGGCGAAGGGCTGGAACGGACCGGGCGGCGGGCTCGGTGGCCATGGAGACCTCGGGTTGCGAGTTCTTGGTCGACCCGGCCCATGGGACGGGGGTTGCGCGTGGTGGGACGCGTGTCGGCGCATCGTGCCATATGGCCGTCGGGGCCGTCAACGCGATCACGCGAATCCCGTGGCCACATCAAGGCTCCCGCACGAATATCGTTCATCAGGCGCCCGCGGCGGTCGGGATGCGTGGCTTGATCTACATGGGCGACATTCCAGCCGGGCCGGCGTACGGGCCGCGATGAGGTCGAGGACGCTTGTGGGCCTGGAATCCGCGGCGCGAATACCGCGTATTGGGTCACCGATACCAGCATGGTTGGAGCTAGCGACCGTCCAGACGTCCATCCCGGCCCAGTTGACCAACCCGGCTGGAACCCCTGCCCGACGGCGGCAAATGGAGGCCGTCGACCGACGTCTGATTGGTCAGACGGGGGTGGCCAGCCAGTTCGGCAGCTCCCGCGTGAGCGTCGCCAGTGGCAGCGAACCATGGCCCAGCACGGCGTCGTGGAACGCGCGGAGGTCGAAGGCCGACCCGTCACGAGCCGACAGTTGCGCCCGCAGGCGCTCGATCTCGCGCTGGCCGATCTTGTAGGTCAGGGCCTGGCCCGGCCACGAGATGTAGCGGTCCGTCTCGATGACCGCGTCCGTCTCGGTCAGTCCGGCGGACTTCAGGAAATCGATGGAACGCTGGCGCGGCCAGCGCAGCGCATGCAGGCCGGTATCGACCACCAGGCGGGCGGCTCGCCAGGCCTGCGCATCGAGCATCCAGAATCGTTCGGCCTCGTTGCGGAAGAGCCCCATCTCGTCGGCCAGGCGCTCGCTGTAGAGACCCCAGCCCTCGACATAGGCGCTCCCGACCATCCGCGCCCCCAGGCGACGGAACCTGTTGAGGGTCGGGTTCTCCATCTCCAGGCTGATCTGGAAGTGATGACCGGGCGCTGCCTCGTGATAGGTCGTCGTGGCGAGCGTGGAGTACTTGCGGCTCGGCAGGTCGTACCCGTTGGCGTAGTAGATGCCGGGCCTCGAGCCGTCCGGCGCCGGCGGGTAGTAGTAGGCGAACGAGGCGTCCTTCTCCTTGTACTCCTCGACCGGGCGGACCTCGCAGCCCGCCCGAGGCAGAACACCGAAGTAGCGGGGCGCGGCAGCCATGGCCCGCTCGATGTCGTCGGCGGCACGCTCGACCAGGGCCTCCTTCGATGGCGGGGTGTTCGCCGGATCCGCGGCCAGGGCCGCTCGGTACGCGACGGTGTCGTCGCCGAAGCCGGCTGCCCGGGCGATCTCGCGGCGCTCCGCCTCGATCGTCTCGAGCTCGTCGAGCCCGATTCGGTGGACCTCCTGCGGATCCAGGTCGAGCGTCGTCCAGCTGCGGATCGCGGTGCGGTAGAGTTGCTCACCGTTGGGTGCCGACCAGAGCCCCGGGTCATCGCGCGTGGCGGCCAGGTAGTCGCCTCTCAGCGACTCGAGAAAGGCCGTGTCCGCCGGATAGACGACCTCGCGGACGATCGCACGGACCCGTTCGCGGTCAGCTTCGCTGGCGACCCTGACCATCGACGGCACGATGGCCGACTCGATCGGGACCTCGAGCATTCGCTCGATCTGGGCGATCGTTCGCTCGGCCACGATGCGTGGCGCGGTCAGGCCGGAGGCGAGGCCGTCACGCAGGATCTCCGTGTTTGCCGCCATGAACGCCGGATAGGCGTGGAGCCGGGCGATGAACGCCTCGAGCCGCGCCGGAGTGTCCGCTGGCTGGAACTGCGTCAGCTGCGGCAGGAGCTGCTGCGGTCCACCCACCTGGGCGACCACGCGCAGGTGGTGAAACGCCTGATCGTCCTCCTCGATCTGGAGCTCAGCGACGACCTTGAGCATGCCGCGGGTGATTCGATCCTCGGTCGGCAGGTCCTCGGTCGCGAACTCGGCCGCCTCGGCCGCCGTTCGCTCCATCAGGGCCCGATTGCGGGCTCGCCCCGCCGGCCCGGGGTCCTCGAGCCGATCCGCGTAGCGCTCGTCGCCGTAGAAGGTCGCGGTCGTCGGGTTGAGCTCCAGGATCCCCTCCCAGAATCGCTCGGCAAGTTCGTCGACGGGCGTCAGCGCCCGCTCGTCGGGAATCACGGTGCGTCTCCTGTCTGGGCGGACTCGGCGGGTCGGGGCCGGGCGCGTCGAGTGGTTCGGATGCGGTGGGCCTAGCCTACCGCCGGGCGCCGTCAGCCGCCGAACAGGGGCAGCTGTTCACCGCTGCGCTCGACCAGCGGATCGAGGCCCAGGTACGGCTCGAGATCGGCGAGATCCAGCGGATCGCGAGCCAGGAACGACCGCAGATGATCCGCCTTCACGATGTGCCAGTTGGCCTCGTCCAGGGCGGCCCGCAGCAAGGGCGAGCGCTCCAGCTTGTAGCGGACCAGCTCGGCGCGCTCGGGGGCGATGACCAGGAAACGAATGAGCGAGTCGTCCGGCGGGATCCGGGCGTGCCGGCGCAGCAGTGGCTCGCCGAGCATCGCCGTCCATTCGACCTCGAACAGGAAGGCGACCTTGCCGCGGATGTACCAGATCCCATCGACCTCGGCCAGCTCCTCGGAGGCCCGGCTGATCCCGCCGAGGTAGGCCCGCCGCTCGCGCTCGGTGAGCCGGTCGGCCAACAGGCCGTCCCGCGTTCGGCGGCTCTGCTCCCGACGACCGATCCAGACCCGCATGCCCAACCGGTGCCCGGCGTCGGTGATCCGCGCGAGCAGCTCCGTATGCTCCTGGCTCCGGCGCAGCAGGTCGTCGCCGGTGATCATGCGGTCGGAGGTGCTGGCAAGACTGCGGTAGCTGTCAAGGCAGGCGCGCACGAGGCCCTCATCGGGCAGGTCGTGGCCCGTGAACAGCGAGGCGATCCGTTCGAAGAATGCCGCCTCCGAGATCGGGCCGGCGGTCGAGAGCAGGCTGAACACCGCCCACTCGACGCGATCGGCAAGCGGCACGGCAGCGGCGTCGCGGTCTTCGCGATCGGCCAGCCACCAGCGGCCCGGCTCGATCTCAACCAGCCGCCGCTGGGTGGGCCGTGTCAGCTCGTCACGGATCAGCGTCAGCAGAAGGTCGAGCGGGCCGGAGAATTCTCCGACCTGCACGACGAACGCGGAATCGCCTAGACGGTCCACGGGCTGGGCAGGATGAACGGGATCAACAGCCGAACCGCGGCACTGTGCAGGATGATGATCGGGGTGAAGAATCCGCGCATTATTCCGCTGCCGAGCGTTATCAGGAGCATGAGCGCGATTAACCCGTACCGTCCGAACTGCTCATATCGGAGAGCCCACGCCGGCGGCAGCAGATATTTGGCGACGTGGGAGCCGTCCAGGGGCGGGATCGGAATGAGGTTGAAGA
>JAUSJS010000259.1 GCA_030647575.1 Candidatus Limnocylindrales bacterium
ATCTTCGGGCCGTACTTCGTGATCGGCGCGGTGTACTCGGGCGTCGCCATCGTCATCCTCACCGCGCTGGCGTACCGACGCGCGTACGGTCTACGCGAGTGGATCGACGATCGGGTCGTCCGCAACCTGGGATATGTGCTCGTTGCGCTCGCCGTCGCCTACGCCTACGTGACCTTCACGGAGATCACCACCGAGGGCTACGTCAGCGAGGTGGCCGACGCCAACATCGTCTACGCGCTCATCTTCGCCGACTACTCGCCGTTGTTCTGGGTGTTCGTCGGGTGCGGCCTTGTCGTGCCGGTCGTCGTGATGGCCGTGCCGCGCCTCCGGACGGGCGCCTGGATCGGGCTCGCGTCGGCAGGCGTGGTCGTCGCAATGTTCATCAAGAGGGTGCTGATCATCGTTCCGGCAGAGGCACAGCCGCTCATCGCTGGAGCGACCGCGGCGTATTCGCCGAGCGGGGTGGAGCTTGCCATCGTCGCCGGCGGCGGAGGCGGGATCGTGCTGATCCTGTTGGTGATCTTCCGGCTGGTCCCCGTGCTGGCCATCTACGAGATCGGCGAGATCGAGGGCCGAGGAGAGGAGCCGGCCCGGGCCGCCTCGGCAGTCGCGCTGGAGGTGACCACGTGACGACGGTGCGTCCTTCGCTCTCGCTCGCCGTCGCCCTGGTCGTGGGCACCGGCGCGGCGTTGGTCATCGCGGCGGCCGCTCGCGCGGCGGACCCGGCCCCGGTGAAGACGCAGGTCAGCCAGACGACGGTCAGCGTCGCCTTCGAGCCGTCTAGCGTCGAGGAAGTGCCCGACTACCTCGCTGGACGCCTCGCCCTGGTCGATGGATCCGCCGTGGCGGATCAGGCGCTGACGTTCTGGCGAAGCGCCGTGTTCGGCGGCGGCACGCGCACCGTCGAGCTGGGCACCGCATCGACCGACGGAGGAGGCATCGCCCGCATCCCGATCGTGCCGCGCGAGGAGCAGTACCAGGTCACAGTCCGTTTTGCCGGCACGAACGAGCTTGCCCCGAGCGAGACCGTGGGCGAGATCGCCTTTCCGCCGGAGACGGTCATCCATCCCGAGCACGCCCCGCAAGGCGGGGTCATCGACCCGCGCCTGCGGCCGCTGGCCAACTTCATGCCCGGCTTCCTCGGTGGAGCTGTCGCGCTCGTCTGGCTGGTCCTGTTCGCGGTCACCGCCATCACGCTCATCCGCGTGACGTCGGAGGGCCGCAAAAGGCTGGAATCCCAATTGGGAACAGAAGTTCAGGAGTAGGAGGATCTATGGCAACCATTGATTCCGGGTACCCCTCACGGCGGGTGTGGATCGCGGCACTGAGCGTCTTGGCGGGCACCGCCTTCCTCGTCGCGTGTTCGGCGGCCACATCGACGGCGCCCCCGGCAACGACACCGGTCGCTGCCCTGTTCATCGACGCCGACGTCGTCCTGGGTCCGAAGAACCTGACTGAGGAGGAAAAGCCGACCAAGACCTGCACCCAGGCCAACCGCTTCGCGCACAACGAGGACGTCGTCTGGCGGGTCAAGGTGGTCGACCCGCTGACCGGCAAGCCGATGGACGACACCACGCTTGCTTCGCTACAGGTCAAGCTGCCCGACCAGACGCTCGACCTGCACTACGGCGGGCATCCGAGGGTGAACCCGGTCGACTTCTTCTGGACCACCAGCTGGGTCGTCCCCGAGGGCTACCCGACAGGGACCGTCCCGTACACCGTCAACGCGACCGCCAAGGACGGTCGGACGGGCACCTACGAGCAGTTCAAGGTCGCGCTCGCGATGTTGACCGTCACCGACGAGGTCCGGGCAATCATCGCGGAGCCGACAGCGAGCCCTCCACCGAGCTGAACCGAAGCGCCCCCGTCGTCGCGGCGGCATCGGCGGCGCCGCGACGACGGATCCATCGCCGAATGGGCTCAATGCGCCAGCCGCTAGCTTGCCTGGCGCTGCCCGGAAAGTGAGTCGAGTCATGAACGCGAGACGACACGAGGTCGCATACACGCTGTTCGGAGCGGTCCTGGGCGCCGCCGTCGTCCTGGCCGCGACCACCGCCCTGGGAATCGGTGCCCGAGCCGTCACGGGGGGCAGTCCGGATGCCGCGCCGTCGGCCTCCGCTCAGCCCGCCCCCGTGAACTACGAGGGCGCCGTCACGCTGACGCCGTCCAAAGGAGAGCCGGGGACGGCGGTCACCGTCGCCGGATCGGGCCTCGAGTCCGGCTCCCAGCTGGCGATCGTCTGGAACACCGTCAAAGGTTCATGGAAGCTCGAAGGCACGGCCAACGAGGAATTCAAGGGCCGAGCCTTTGATCCGGTGCGGCGGCCGGTCGCCTCAGCCGTCGTTGGCGGCGATGGGACCTTCAGCGCCACGTTCGAGGCGCCCGTTGACTTCGGTTTCTCGCACGATGTCACCGTCGAGCGTGGAGACGTGCTCTTGAACAAGGCCGCCTTCCGGCTCGAGCCCCGTGTCTCCATCTCACCCACTGCCGGGCCTCCCGGCACTCCCATCACGATCACCATGGAAGGCGTCGGTTGGGCCAACCTCGAAAACAGTTGGCAGGTCACGTACGACAACCAGTTCACCGGCCTCCTGTCCTCGGTGACGACGGGTGGCACGGCCGTCGCGGAGATCCCCGCGACCGGCCAGCTGGGGCAACACCGGATCAGGGTCGTGCACGGCTCTTTCACCATGCCGTACCTGAACATGGAGCAGTCGCCGCGTCCCGATCGGCCGACGTTCAACCTCGACTTCGAGGTCACGGACGGGGCACCCGTCCTTCCGCCCGCGGCCGACGACCAG
>JAUSJS010000268.1 GCA_030647575.1 Candidatus Limnocylindrales bacterium
ATCTTCGAGACCGACGAAGGGCCCCGTCGCGACACGGACGTGGCCCGGATGGCCTCGCTGCCGGCGGTCTTCGCCGTCGACGGGACGGTCACGGCCGGCAACAGTTCCCAGGCAAGCGACGGGGCGGCCGCCATGGTCGTCATGACCGGAGGGCGCGCCGCGGCACTGGGCCTCACCCCGCTCGGTCGGCTCGTCTCGTACGCGACCGCGGGTGTTGCGCCCGAAGTCATGGGTCTGGGCCCGATCGAGGCGGTCCCCCGGGCGCTCGCGAAGGCCGGTCTCTCCCTGGACGACCTCGCGGTCATCGAGCTCAACGAGGCGTTCGCCGCCCAAGTCGTCGCGGTGGTACGGCGGCTGGGCCTCGACGAGGACCGGACGAACCCCAACGGGGGCGCGATCGCGCTCGGGCACCCGCTCGGCGCGACTGGCGCCAAGCTGACCGTCCAGATCCTCTCAGAGCTGGCCCGGCGCGACGCCCGCTACGGGCTCGTGACGATGTGCGTCGGCGGGGGTCAGGGCGCGGCGGGGGTCATCGAATGGCTCGGCGGGCGACAGCCCGCGGGGCTGCGCCCGGCGGCTGCGCCCGGGAGCCACGACCAGGCGACGGAGGAGCTGCGATGACGACCCGGACCGACCCTCCCGCGACCGGCACGGCCGACCGGCAGGCCGACACTCTGCCCGGCGGTGGCTTCCTCATCGGGCCGGCGACACCCGGCACCGTCTTCACTCCCGAGCGGCTGAACGAGGAGCACCGGGCGGTCCGCTCGGCGGTCGAGACCTTCGTCTCCCAGGAAGTCATCCCGCGCCGGGAAGCGATCGAGGCCAAGGACTACCCGACCCACCGCGACCTGCTCGCCAGGCTTGGTCGGGACGGCTATCTCGGCATCGACGTCCCCGAGAAGTACGGCGGGGCGGGTCTCGACTCGGTGACATCGGTTCTGGTCACCGAGGCCCTGGCGGGCGGCGGCTCGTTCGCCGTCACCTACAGCGCCCACGCCGGGATCGGAACACTGCCGCTGGTCTTCTTCGGCAACGACGGGCAGCGCCGCCGCTACCTGCCCGGGCTGGCGGCGGGCACGACCGTCGGCGCCTACGCGCTCACCGAACCGGCAGCCGGCTCGGACGCCCGCGCGATCCGCTCCAGGGCGACCCGCCAGCCGGATGGGAGCTTCCTGATCGACGGCTCCAAGCAGTTCATCACCAACGCCGGCTTCGCTGACCTCTTCACGCTCTACGCGAAGGTGGATGGTGAGGAGTTCACCGCCTTCCTCGTCGAGCGTGCCACCCCCGGCCTGACCGTCGGCGGCGAGGAGCACAAGCTCGGCATCCACGGCGCCTCGACCTGCGCCCTCACTCTCGAGGGCGTTCGGGTGCCACCCGAGAACGTTCTCGGCGAGATCGGCAAGGGCCATCGGGTTGCCTTCAACGTCCTCAACATGGGGCGCTTCAAGCTCGCCGCCGCGTGCCTGGGCGGAATGCGCCCGGCGATCGGTACCGCACTCGCGTATGCGCGTGACCGGCGGGCCTTCGGGCGGCAGATCGTGGAGTTCCCACTGGTCGCCGCCAAACTCGCCGCGATGGCTGCCCGCACGTACGCCGTCGAATCGGTCGTCTACAGGATCGCCGGCCTCATCGACGCCCGGCTCGCTCGCGCCGAGGAGTCGGGTTCGCCGGAGGAGATCCGGGCGGCGCTCGAGGAGTACGCCGTCGAGTGCTCGATCGCCAAGGTTCTCGCCAGCGAGGAACTCGGTTGGGTCGTTGACGAACTCGTCCAGATCCACGGCGGCTACGGCTATATCGAAGAGTACCCCGCCGCTCGTGCTTATCGTGACGCACGGATCCACCGGATCTGGGAGGGTACGAACGAGATCAACCGGCTGCTCGTCACGGGAACCCTCGTGAAGCGCGCGCTCCAGGGACGGCTCGACCTGCTCGGCCCGGCTCGCCGGGCGCAGGAGGCGGTCCTCGCGCCTTCCGGCTCGCGCGCGGAGGGCGAGGCGGCCGGGCCGCTCGGGGCGGAGGCCGCTCTCGTCGACGGGGCGCGGCAGGTCACACTCCTGCTGGCCGGGGCGGCGGTCCAGCGCTTCGGCACGGACCTGGAAGAGCAGCAGGAGCTCCTGGCCGGCCTGGCCGATCTGGTCACCGGCGTCCTGACCATGGACAGCGCGGTCGTCCGGGCGCGCCAGGCGGCGAGCGAGGCAGACCCCGAGCGGGCGGAGCGTCACGTCGACCTCGCCCGTGTCGTGGTTGCCGAGCGGATCGCCGAGCTCGAGCTGCGGGCGCGCTCGCTGGCCGGCTCGCTCGCCGAGGGCGACGAGGCACGGCTCCTTGTGTCGGGCGTTCGGCGGCTCTTGCGGGCCGATCCGGTCGATCGCATCGCGCTTGCCCGGCGGGTGGCCAGCCATGTCCTGGCCGCGGGCGGCTACCCGGTGTGAGGCAATCCCATCAACTCGCCGGAGCGGCGAAGACAGGGTGAGCTGGAGCGATAGCTGGCGCGACAGGGAGGCAGTGCGATGACCACGTCATCGAGACGAGTCGAGGGATCGGTGCCCGGCCGTCCCTGGCTGGCCAACTACGAGCCCGGGGTGCCGTACGAAGTCGACGTCCCGAGCCAGACGCTCGACGAGCTCCTGCGTCACTCCGCCGAGCGCTTCCCGGACCGGGTGGCGATCGACTTCCTCGGGGCGCGGACCCTCTTCCACGAGCTCGACGACGCGGTCGACCGGTTCGCGCGCGCACTCGTCGCGCGCGGGCTCGAGCGCGGCGATCGGGTCAGCCTGCACCTGCCCAACTGCCCGGCCTTCGTCATCGCTCTGCTGGGTACCGTGCGCGCCGGGGGCATAGCGGCACCGATGAGCCCGCTGCTGGTCGAGCGCGAGATGGCCATCCTCATCCGCGAGACCGCGCCCCGCTTCTCGGTCAGCCTCGACCTCCTCGTCCCGCGCGTCGCGGCCGTCCGGACCGAGCTCGAGGGTCGCCTGGAGGCCGGCCGGCTCATCGCTACGGGCATCCGCGACTGGCTCCCGGCACCGATCCGCTGGCTCTACCCGCTCAAGGCGCGCCGCGAGGGCCGCTGGCATCCGGTCGCCCACTCAGCCGAGACCCCGAGCCTGGTCCGCATCCTGCACGAGACGCCCGGCGGTCGGCTCGAACCGGCGGCCACGCCGGCTGACCCGGCGGTCCTCCAGCCCACCGGCGGGACGACCGGCATCCCCAAGGCGGCGACGCTCACCCACCGCAACCTTGTTGCCAACGCGGTCCAGACGGCGGCCTGGTTCCCGGACGTCCGCGAGGGCGGGGAGTCGACGCTGTGTGTCGTCCCCTACTTCCACATCTATGGCCTGACGGTGGCGATGAGCTTCTCGCTTCTCACCGGCGCCACCCAGGTCCTCCACCCCAGGTTCGATCCGCTGGCGGTGCTCAAGTCCATCAGTCGGACCAGGCCCCGGACATTTCCGGGCGCGCCGATGATGTACGCGACCCTCGCCGACCACCCCCGACGCCAGCGCTACGACCTCAGCTCCATCGAGGCCTGCATCAGTGGCGCTGCCCCGCTCACGCTCGATGTCCAGCGCCGTTTCGAGGAGGCGACCGGTGGACGGGTGAGCGAGGGCTACGGGCTGACGGAAGCGAGCCCGGTCACCCACTGCAACCCGATCCACGGGCAACGCAAGATCGGCACGATCGGGTTGCCGTTCCCCTCGACCGATGCCCGAATCGTCGATCTCGAGACGGGCGAGCAGACGCTCGGTCCGGGCGAGATCGGCGAGCTGACGGTCCGCGGCCCGCAGGTCATGCCAGGTTACTGGAACCAGCCCGACGAGACGGCCGCGGTCCTGCGCGACGGCTGGCTCTTCACGGGCGACATTGCGACGATGGACGAAGACGGCTACTTCCGGATCGTCGATCGACGCAAGGACATGATCATCGTCGGCGGGAGGAACGTCTACCCGCGCGAGATCGAGGACGTCCTCATGGCCCAGCCGGCAGTGGCCGAGGCGGCCGTGGTGGGAGAGCCTGACGAGCGTTACGGCGAGGTGCCGCGAGCCTATGTCGTCCTCAAGCCGGGCGCCTCCGCAACGGCGGAGGAGCTCCTCGCCTACTGCCGCGAGAACCTGTCGCGTTACAAGATCCCAGTCGCGATCGAGTTCCGGATCGAGCTGCCGCGGACGTTCATCGGCAAGGTTCTGCGCCGCGTTCTGGCCGAGGAGCGCGTGGAACACAGGGACCGCGGGGCCGGCTCTGGCCCGGGGAGCTGAGCGTCTGGCCGCTTCGGTACGCCTGAGAGTGGAGCGGGAGACGGGTCTCGAACCCGCGACATTCAGCTTGGAAGCCCAGTAGCCCTCGCAGCGAAACGTACGCAAATCTCGGTGGCAGCCTTGGACAAGTCGCCGATACCTCGAATAGAGCTCCGCCCCGCTGCGCGCCGTGGCAGCGTTGAGCACGCCCCATGCCTCGGTCGGCTCACCGGCGAGCGGTGACATGACGACCCCGAGCCGCTCGCGGCCGCACGGGCGCGCGCCGCTGGGCCGCGCCGCAGTTCTCTGAGTCGCGGGCATCCCACTGCGTCACCCTGCGGCTGCCTCATCAC
>JAUSJS010000277.1 GCA_030647575.1 Candidatus Limnocylindrales bacterium
CGTGCGATTCGATGTCCGCTTCGTCGATCACATAGAGGCCGATCTCGTCGGTCAGGTCCAGGAAGACCGGGTCGTTCGGGTAGTGTGACGTGCGGACCGCGTTGAAGCCGAATTGATTCATCTGGACGAGGTCCGCCCGCATCGATTCGACCGAGATGACGCGCCCGGTGTGCTGGTCGAAGTCGTGTCGGTTGACCCCTCGGATGAAGACCCGCCGGTCGTTGATCAGGAGATCCAGCCCACGGATCTCGACCCGCCGGAAGCCGATCCGGAACGTCGCTTCCTGCGCGATCTCGCCGGCCGGCGTGCGGAGGACGACGCGCAGCGGGTAGAGCCGCGGCTGCTCCGCTGACCAGCGTTCGATCTCCGGCAGCTCGATCCGCCAGGTGACGAGACCGTCGAGGGGCGGCGCCATCCGCCGGTAGACGGTCGACCAGCGGGCCGCCTCCTCGGGCGACATCGGCAGCCCCGGCGCGGCGCGATAGAGCAGCCGCTGGTCGTCCTGGGTCCAACCTTCAAGGCCTCGAGGATCAGTGCTCTGCACGTCGGCTCGCAGACTCTGGTCGACCCCATCGATGCGGGCCTCGACCGTCCAGCCGGGCTGGAGCCCGCCGGTCGGGAATCCGACCCCAACGGTCAGCTCGAGCGTGCCGGTCGTCAGGTCGTCGGCTAGACCGGCGGTCACCCGGACGTCCGCGAGGTAGACCTGGCCGGTGGCGTACAGGAAGACCGAACGGCTGATCCCGCCGTGCCACCACTGATCCTGATCCTCGATGTAGGTCGCGTCCGACCACTTGACCACGGTCAGGCGCAGCGTGTTCGAGCCCGGCCTCAGGTGGGCCGTCAGGTCGAACTCCGACGCGAGGTGGGAATCCTTCCCGACACCGATCTCCCGGCCGTTCAGCTCCACGATCAGGACGCTTTCGGCCGCCCCGACGTGAAGCACGACCCGCCGGCCATCCCAGCCTGCCGGCAGCTCGAACTCGCGTTCGTAGACGCCGGTCGGGTTCGCATCGGGGATGTCCGGCGGTCGGCCGGCGAATGGCATCTGGACATTCGTGTAGTGCGGAAGATCCCGCGTCCCGGCCATCGTCCAGAGGCCCGGGACCTGGGCCTCGCCCCAGTCCGGACCCGGCCAATCCTCGGGTCGCGAGAGCAGCTGGAAGTGCCATCGGCCGTCGAGCGAGAACCGGTCCGGGTGGCTCACGCTGTGCATCGGGAGCCGCCCAAGCGCTGTCAGCTCGGGGGTCGTCCAGGCAGGGGTCATACCGCGATTGTGGCACGACCGCGACGGGCCGGCTGGGCCTCCGTCAGACTCCTGACCACGAGGTCACGCGATGCGACGCGCCCCGTCCGCCGCCCTGACCTCGAAGACTCGTGGCGTCAACCCAGTCACACCGTGGTACTGCGCCAGGACCGCGTCGCGCAGCGCACCCACTGCGTCGTCATGGACGAGATTGACCGTGCAGCCACCAAAGCCGGCGCCGGTGAGTCGGGCGCCGATGACGCCCGGCACCCCGGTGGCGATGTCAACGAGGGCGTCGAGCGCTGGCGAGCTGACCTCGAATCGATCGCGCAGCGAGACGTGGCTGGCGGCGAACGCCCGCCCGACGGCGTCGAGGTCGCCGCGGGCGAGGGCCGCGACAGTCGCCATCACCCGCTCGTTCTCGTGGACGACGTGGTCGGCACGCCTGGCGGCCGCGTCGTCGAGCCGGTCCGCGCCGGCGGCGAGCAACTCCGGCGTGACGTCACGCAGCGAGCGGATCGTCGGGTCGAGCGCGCGAAGCGCGGCCACGGCCCGGTCGCATTCTGACCGGCGGGAGTTGTAGTCCGAGGCGGCGAGCTTGCGGGGCGAGCCCGAATGGCAGACCACGAGGCGCGTGCCGGCCGGCAGCGGCACCGCCCGGTGCTCCAGGCTCCGGCAGTCGAGCAGGAGCGCGTGATGGGCCCGGCCGAACGCGACCGCGAACTGGTCCATCAGCCCGGAGTTGACCCCGACATAGGCGTTCTCCGCCCGCTGGGCCGTCTGCGCCAGGCGCATCGTGTCGAGCGCCGGTCGGTCGCCGCCGGACAGCGCCCAGGCGGCGGCGAGCTCGAAGGCCGCCGACGACGACAACCCGGCGCCAGCCGGCAGGTCTGAGGCGAGCAGACCGCGGAAGCCCCGGATCGGCGCCCCGGCCTCGGCCATCGCCCAGGCCGTTCCGGCGACGTAGTCGATCCAGGTGCCGCGGCGTTCGCCGATGGCATCGAGGTCGAAGCCATCGCGCTCGCCGCCATCGGCGAGGGTGATCTCGACGCGGCGATCGTCGGTCGGGACGAGCGCGATGCTGATGCCCATGTCGATCGCGGCCGGGAGGACGAACCCCTCGTTGTAGTCGGTATGCTCGCCGATCAGGTTCACCCGCCCGGGGGCGTGGACGACCCGAATGATGGACGCATCGGCGCCCGCGAGCGGTTCCGCGGCGGCGAGGCGAGCGGCGAGGGCGGCGCCGGCAGCGAGCGTCGCGGCGCCACCGTCGGCGTCGCGCGGGACCTGATCGGCGTCGCGCGCAAGCTGATCGGCGTCGCTGGTCGAGTCGAACACGCGGGCAAGCGTAGCGTCGCCCGAGCGCGAGAGTTGGCAAGCACCGGCGCCACCGGCCAGATGGCCGCGCCCGCCAGGTGGCCCGCGCCGGTCGCAACTGGTCGCGCGGGCCCGCGCCGGTCGCACCGGTCGGCGACGGGCCCGCTCGGCTTCCGTCAGACTCCTGCCGGTGACCGACCTCGACCCTGTCATGCTCCGTACGTCCGG
>JAUSJS010000278.1 GCA_030647575.1 Candidatus Limnocylindrales bacterium
GGCGCCGATGGCACCTCGGCTGCAGCCTCGGTCGGCGAGCTCCTGTTCGCCGCCGGAGAGCGCCTGATCCCACCGCCCCTTGGCCCAGTTGACGAGCGCGGCGGCAGCGCCCATCACGTGGCGGCAATGAGACTGCTCGATCGCGTCGGCGTAGCGCAGCCCCTCGCGCAGCGAGGCTTCGGCGCTGCGATAGTCCATGACCCGGACGGCGGTCGTGACAGCGTTTCGATAGGCGGTGACGCCAACGTCCTCGTAGCCCGCGTCTCGCGCCTCCTGGGCGAACCTCCTGATGCGGCCCAACCCCGCATCGACGTTGCCATCCAGGGCGTCGACCATCGCACCGATCGTGTCCGCGTCAATGGCAGCCGTCGGATCTCCGGCGGCCTGCGCCGCATCGCTTGCAGCGTTCGCTGAGTCACGCGCTGCGCCCAGGTCCATCGCATCCATCTGGACGAGTGCTTGCTCGGCCAGAAACTCGAAGCGAGCCGCCTCGCGCTCGGCCGTCTTCGGAAGGTGCTCCATCTCTGCCAGGCCCTGCGAGATCAACTCCAGCCGCGCCTGGATGGGGCGAGCTTCCCTCCGCGCCACGCCGGCAAGGGCCGCCATCTGGCGAGCGGCATCCAGGGGCAGGCCGGCCTCCAGATAGCGGTCTCGAGCAAGACGCGCTGCCTCCTCGGCGGCTTCGTTGAGCTCGATGGCGGCCGCCTCGACACAAAAGGCCTGGTACAGCGCGGCTTGCTCCGCCGGTTCGAGCGTGGCAGGCATGTTGTCGACCGCCCGACGGTACAGCTCACAGGCTTCACGATGGGACGAGAGCCTGGCCGCCGCGCGCGCGCCGGACAGCGCGGCTCGGAACGCCTGGGCGTGGAGACCCGCCCGCTCGAAGTGGACCGACGCATGGATCTCCGAAGCCCCCTCCAGCTGGGCCCCGAATTCGCCGGCCCGGGCGTGGAGGCGGCGAAGGGCACCCGGCGGAATGCTCCGGTAGAGCACGTCCCTGAGCAGTTGGTGACGGTAATCGAAGACACCCCTCAACGCCCCGGGCGGATCGAGGAAGGCCTGGTCCACGAGCTCGCGCAGCGGCGCTTCAAGCGCGTCAGCCGGCAGGTCCATGATCCCGGCCAGCACCTCGGGAACGAAGCAACGACCGATCACCGCACCGGCCTGCGCAACGGCTCTTCCCTCCGGCGAGAGCTGCTCGAATCGCGCCAGGACCGCGTCCTCGATCGTGGCCGGCACGGTCGCTCGCCGGATCGCGGAATCATCCGACCGTGCCTCATCGCCGAGCGCCCCGAGCAGCTCTTCGATGTGCAGTGGGATCCCGTCCGTCCGCTCGTGGACCGCGGCGACCACCTCGCGCGGCGCCGGCAACCCGGTGGAAAGAATCAGGGTCGTCATCAGGGCAGTCTGGTCGAGGGTCAGCGGGGCGAGTCGAGCTTCCTCCGCCATCCGCTGGGTCAGGAGCCGAGCACGCCATTCCCGGAGGATCGTGCCCGTCGGAAGCTCGTCCGTCCGATAGGCACCGACCAGCAGGACCGGCCGATCTCGGATGCGACGCGCGAGCTCCGCCACGATCTCCAGGCTCAGGTCGTCGGCCCATTGGAGATCTTCGAAGGCGATCATCGCGGGCGCGTCGAGTGTTTCGATGATCCGGTCGACCATGTCGAGTACCAGGAGCCGGCGCGATCGGGGCTCGGTGCCGTCCCAGCTATGCGGGAGGTTCAGGAGATCATGGCCGAGCTGAACGTAGGCGGGAATTCGGAGCATCGTCCGCGCGAGGTCGAGGATGAGCGCTGCCGGGACGGTCCGGTCCTGCGGTGCGACAGCTCCCTCGGCGATCCCGAATCCGCGGGCCGAGGCCTTCCGCTCGACGGCCCCGAGGAATCGGGTCTTGCCGATTCCCGCCTCGCCGGCCAACAGGAGGAAATGGCCGCGACCCTCGAGGGCGTCGGCGAGCCGTCGATCGGCCAGATCGAGCAGGTCGTCGCGCCCGACGAGCAGCGGGCAGAGGAGCGGCGTGACGCGGCTCATCCGTCGAGTGTACGCACCCACGTCCATGGGGCATCGGTCGAATGACCGATAGCCTCGAACACGGGCGCGCTACCATCGAGGCCACCCACCGGAGGCCAGATGCTGACGCCAGACAGGATCCGCGAGGCGCCCGAGGCGCCCGAGGCGCTCGAGAACACCTGCGCCTTGGATGGCGCCGGCGGTATGGCATGAACCACCGCAAGGTGGAGGAGCGTTTCCTGGTCACCGGCGCCCTCGGTTGCATCGGGGCGTGGACCGTGCGGGCGCTCGTCCGCGAAGGCGTCCCCGTCGTCGCCTTCGACCTCGGGCGAAACCATCGGCGGCTTGACCAGATCATGACTCGGGAAGAGCTCGCGGAGGTCACGTTCCTGGTCGGGGACATCACCGATCTGACGGCGATCGAGGTCGCGCTCGACGAGCATCGGATCACGAACGTCGTCCACCTGGCCGCGCTGCAGGTCCCGTTCTGCCGGGCCGACCCACCCCTCGGCGCCCTCGTCAACGTCGTCGGGACGGTGAACGTGTTCGAGGCGGTCAAGCGCCGGCTCGACCGGATGGCGCCACTCGTCTACACGAGCTCCATGGGTGCGTACTCGGCCGCCGACGTGAACCCCGTCACCGGTCGCCTCCACGAAGGAGGCGAGGCTCATCCCACGACACACTACGGCGTCTACAAAGTGGCCAATGAGGGGACGGCCCGGATCTACGCGCTCGACGACGGCTTGTCGAGCATCGGGCTGCGCCCGATGACGGTCTACGGCGCGGGACGCGATCAGGGCATGACCAGCAGCCCGACCGTCGCCATTGCCGCGGCCGTGCTCGGCCTGCCGTTCACCATCACCTTTGGCGGACGAACCCTCTTCCAGTATGCCGAGGACGTCGCCGGGACCCTCATGGCCGCCAGCCGCAGCTCGCTCGACGGTGCGCACGTGTTCAACCTCGGCGGCCACCCTGTCGACATCAGCACCTGGGTCGAGGCGATCGAGGCAATCGTGCCTGATGCGGCCGGCCTGCTCACCATCACGCCGACCGAGCTGCCATTCCCGTCTGAGATCGACCATGCCGGCCTCGCCGCGATCGGCCCCGTACCAGTCACACCGTTTCTTGACGGCATCCACGCCACGGTCGAGATCTTCCGAGGCCTTGCGGCCGAGGGCAGGCTCGTCGGCACCGAACAGGGTCTCGCCGCGACGCCGGCCGGCAGCGCCTGACAAACGCAGCCGTGCCTGTCTACCGCGATCCACCCGACGGCCTGACGGTTTCGGTCGATCTCCTCCGCGGCTGGACCGTGCGCCTGATCGAGGCGATCGGCACACCGTCCGACATCGCCGCGGACGTGGCCCAGGTCCTCGTTGCCGCGGACCGCCGCGGGATCGCTTCGCACGGCACGGCGCGGCTGCCGAACTACGTGGCCCTCGCCGAGGCCGGCGTTCTCGATCCGGCAGGCCGGCCGGTGCGCGACGGGGGCAGGCCCGCACTCGTCCGTTTCGATGCCGCGAACGGTTGGGGCCATCACGCGGGCCGAGTGGCCGTCGACTGGGCGATTGATGCCGCGGAAACGCTCGGGACCGCCACGGCCGTCGTCCGCAATTCGAACCACTTCGGGATCGCCGGCTGGTACGCGCTCCGGGCGGCGTCACGGGGCTTCATCGGGATCGCACTCTCGAACACGTCACCGCTCGTCGCGCCGACTCGATCACGGTCGCCCCTCATCGGCACGAATCCGATCGCGATCGCCGCTCCGGCCGGTCGTTTTGGCACGTTCTGCCTGGACATGGCGACATCGACCGTCCCGCGCGGCCGGATCGAGGTGGCGGCTCGTCGTGGCGAGGCCCTCCCGGTCGGCTGGGCGATCGACGCGGAGGGTCGCGCGGCGCGTACCCCTGAAGCCGCCCTCGCCGGGGCGCTCCATCCGCTCGGTGGGGAGGAGGCGACCGCCGGCTACAAGGGCTACGGCCTCTCGCTGGCGGTCGACTTGCTGACTGCCGTCCTCGGTGGGGCGACCTTCGGACCGAACGTCATCGGCCTGTTCAGCACCGCCGGGCCGTCCGATCTCGGCCAGGCATACACGGTGCTCGACCCGGCAGCGGTCGATGCGCCGGGCGAGTTCGAGCGCCGACTCGAGGCCTACTGCCAGCAGCTCATCGAGGCTCCGACCGTTCCCGATGCCCCCGGCCGGGTGCTCATCCCCGGCGAGCCGGAGGCCGAGGCGGAGCGCCGAGCCGATGACCACGGCGTCGTGATCGACGCGATCCATGCCCAAAGCCTCGTGGATCTGGGCAAGCGGCTCGGCCTGCCGTTCCCGGCGGCGGTACCGGGATGAGCGAGCCGTATGACGTCGATGTCGCGGTGGTCGGTGGCGGAATCGTCGGGCTCGCGACGGCCTACCAGCTGCTCGGCGCGCATCCGGAGCTCCGGGTCGCGATCCTCGAGAAGGAGGCCGATCTCGCGACGCACCAGTCCGGTCACAACAGCGGCGTCCTCCATGCCGGGCTCTACTACGCGCCCGGTTCGCTGAAGGCGAAGCTCTGCCGCGAGGGCAAGATCGAGCTCGAACGCTTCGCCGCGATCCACGGCATTCCCATCGAGCGTTGTGGCAAGCTCGTGGTGGCGCTCGACGAGGGCGAGCTGCCAAGACTCGCCGCCCTCAAGGAGCGGGCCGTCGCAAACGGCGTCCCTGGCCTCGAGGAGGTCGGTCCGGAGCGAATCGCCGAGATCGAGCCGCACGCCGCCGGGATCCGAGCGCTCTGGAGCCCGTCCACGGCGATCATCGACTTCCGGCGTGTCGCGCATGCCCTGGCCGACGAGATCCGGGCCCGCGGCGCCGAGATCCACCTCGGGCGCAGGGTCACGGGCGTCCGCGAATCGGCGAGCGAGGTCGTTCTCGACTCGACCGCCGGCGCCATCGCCGCCCGTCACGTCATCGTCTGCGCGGGCCTCCAGGCCGACCGCGTCGCCGCCATGGCCGGCTCCAGGGACGCGCCCCAGATCGTCCCGTTCAGGGGCGACTACTACACGCTCACCAAGGAGGCCCGGTACCTCGCCCGCGGCCTCATCTACCCCGTCCCCGACCCGCGCTTCCCGTTCCTTGGGGTCCATTTCACCAAACGGATCGACGGGGAGGTCTGGGCCGGCCCGAACGCCGTTCTCGCCTTCGCCCGGGAGGGCTATCGTCGGCGCGACCTGAGCGTCCGCGATCTGGCCGGGACGCTGGCCTACCCTGGCTTCCGGCGCCTCGCCGGCCGCTACCTCCGGACCGGGCTTGCCGAGATGTGGCGGGACTGGTGGAAGCCTGCGTTCGTGAGCGAGCTGCAGCGCTACGTCCCGGCAATCCGGGCCGATCAGCTCACCT
This sequence comes from Candidatus Limnocylindrales bacterium, assembly GCA_030647575.1. Taxonomy (GTDB): domain Bacteria; phylum Chloroflexota; class Limnocylindria; order Limnocylindrales; family CSP1-4; genus SPCO01. Next base: position 5,384 of record JAUSJS010000278.1, read on the forward strand.
TCGGTCCGTCAGGCGTACGCGCCCAGGCCCTCTCGCGCGACGGATCGCTCGTCGACGACTTCAGCCTCGGCGGGTCAGGACGGATCCTTCACGTCCAGAACGCTCCTTCTCCAGCGGCGACGAGCTCATTGGCGATCGGCCGGACCCTCGCTGAGACGGCTGCAGAGCGTTTCGGGCTTCGCTGAGCGGCACAGCGCCCCCTGTCGAGCGAGGGTCGGTGGTGTCGCCTCACGGTCGCTCCGGCACGCTACCATCGCGGCCACCGATCGGAGGCATGCATGCTGACGCCAGACAGGATCCGCGAGGCGCCCAAGGCGCTGCTGCACGACCATCTCGATGGTGGCCTGCGTCCGTCCACGATCGTTGACCTGGCCGGCGAATACGGCTACGACGGCCTGCCGACCCGCGATCCGGACGACTTGTCAGCCTGGATCCGGCGCGGCGCGGACCGCAAGTCGCTCGAGCTTTACCTGGAGACCTTCGCCCACACCGTCGGGGTCATGCAGGAACGCGACGCGATCGTCCGGGTGGCCGCCGAGTGCGCGGAGGACCTTGCCGCCGACGGGGTCGTCTATGCCGAGGTCCGCTACGCGCCGGAGCTGTCGACCGAACGCGGGCTGACCCTCGACGAGGTCGTCGACGCCAACCTCGAGGGCTTCAAGCTGGGCGCCGCGCGGGCTGCCGAGTCCGGCCGGGCGATCGTGATGACGATGCTCGTCACCGCCATGCGGCAGGCGGCTCGGTCGGTCGAGGTCGCCGAGTGCGCGGTCCGTTGGCGCGACGCCGGGGTCGTTGGGTTTGACGTCGCCGGGCCGGAGAAAGGCTATCCGCCAACGCGCTATCTCGATGCCTTCGAGTACATCCGGCGCGAGAATTTCCACATCACGATCCATGCCGGCGAGTCCTTCGGGCTGCCGTCGATCTGGGAGGCGCTCCAGTTCGCCGGCGCGGAGCGGCTCGGTCACGGCGTCCGGATCGTCGACGACATCACGACTCGATCGGACGGCTCGGTCGAGCTCGGGCGGCTGGCGGCGTTCGTGCGCGACCGCCGCATTCCGCTCGAGATGTGCCCGACCTCCAACGTGCATACCGGAGCTGCGGCGTCCGTCAGGGAGCACCCGATCGACCTGCTGAGGCGGCTGCGCTACCGGGTGACGGTCAACACCGACAACCGGCTCATGAGCGGGGTGACCCTGTCGAGCGAGTTCGAGGCGCTCGACGAGGCATTCGGGATCGGCCTGGGTGAGATGGAGTGGCTGACGATCAACGCGCTGAAAAGCGCCTTCGCGCCATTTGACGAGCGGCTGCGCCTGATCAACGAGGTGGTCAAGCCGGGCTATGCCCATCTCCGCGCGGAGCAGTCACGGGTCGCCGGGTAGGGAAGGGGCCGGCGCGCGGCGCGTCGGCGCCTGACGCAGCGGCGCCTGACGCGGCGGCGCCTGACGCGGCGGGGGCACCTGACGCGGCGGCACCTGACGCGGCTGCACCGGAGTCCTCCTGGCGGATCGGTCCGCCCGGAGTCC
>JAUSJS010000280.1 GCA_030647575.1 Candidatus Limnocylindrales bacterium
CGTGCGACGGCCCATGTCCCCGAGGAGCCGTACACGGTCCCCATCGGCAAGGCCGACGTGAAGCGCGAGGGTCGCGACCTCACGATCGTGACGGTCTCGCTCATGGTCCACCGCGCGCTGGATGCGGCGAACGACCTGGCAATGGAAGGCATCGAAGCGGAGGTCCTCGATCTGCGCTCGCTCGTCCCGCTCGACCGCGAGGCGATCCTCGCATCCGTCGGGAAGACGCATCGGCTCCTCGTGGTGGACGAGGACTACCGCAGCTTCGGGATGAGCGGCGAGGTCATCACGACCGTGATCGAGGGGGCCTTCGACCACCTCGATGCGCCGCCCGTCCGCCTGACGTACCCGGACGTTCCCATCCCGTACAGTCGGCCGCTCGAGCAATTCTGCCTGCCGAGCAGCGACAAGATCGCCGCGGCCGCCCGCCAGCTCATGGGCTCCTAGGCCCAGCCCACCGCACGAGCCGTCGGGCTCGGGCAACGATCGGGCAGCGTCGCCGGTCCGGCGTCCGGCGGCGCCGCTCGTGCCCGGACCGGCGGCGACCGAAAGGAGAGCCCGATGCGCCGGGACATCATTGTGCCGCGAGTTTCCGAGTCTGCCGAGGAAGGGATCCTGGTCACCTGGTTCGTCGAGCCAGGAGCGCGGATCCGCGAGGGTGACCTCGTGGCCGAGGTGCAGGTCGAGAAGACCAGCGCGGAGGTCCGGGCGCCCGCGAATGGAAGGATCGCCGAGCTGCTCGTCGAACCGGGCGCCGTGATCGTCCAGGGACAACCGATCGCGACGCTCGACCCGGCCGAGGAACCGGTCGAACCCGTCCAGACGCCGTCGACGCCGGAGTCGGCAGTGGCAGGGGCACCGGCGTCCGCGCCGGCCGTTGCCGCGAACGCTCCGGTCAGCCGGCCGGTGGCTGCGTCGCCGGCCGCGCGGCGACTCGCGCTCGAGCTGAGGGTCGAACTCGCGTCGATCGCCGGAACGGGACCGGCCGGGCGCATCATCGAGGCCGACGTGCGGGCGGCCGCAGGCGAGGGGTCCCGCGCCGGACTCGTGGCGCTCACCCCGATGCGCCGGGCGATCGCCGACCGGATGCGGCGCGGGCTGCTCGAGGCGGCCCAACTGACGATCACCGCGGAGGCCGACGTCACCGCCCTCGCCGACGAGCTGGCCGCGTCGAGCGCCCGCTCGGGGCAGCGCGCCACCTACACCGCGGCGATCGTGCGGGCCTCCGCGCTCGCGCTGCAGGACCATCCGCGTGTTGGCGCCGCGTGGACGGATGACGGTCTCCGGCTTCCCGAGCGGATCGATATCGGCGTCGCCGTCGCGCTCGACGACGGGCTGGTCGTCCCGGTCGTGCGGAACGCCGCCACCAAGAGCCTCGAACAGCTGGACGGCGAGATCGCCGATCTGGCCAAGCGGGCGCGCACGGCTCATCTCACCGAGGATGAAACACGGGGCGCGGTGTTCTCGGTGACCAACCTCGGCGCCTACCGGATCGACGCGTTCACCCCGCTCCTCAACCCGCCTCAGGCAGCGACCCTGGGGCTAGGTCGAGCTCGACGGCGACCGGCCGTCGTCGATGGGACGATCGCGGTCAGGACTATTGTCGTGCTCAGTCTCACGTTCGACCACCGGGTCCTCGACGGCGCGCCCGCTGCCGCGTTCCTCGACGCGGTCATCACCGCGCTCGAAGATCCTGGCCAGCTCTTCTGAAGGGCGTCCGTCAGCCCGGAGCGAACTGCCTCGGGACCGTCGCCCAGGAGGCTTCACCCGCTATGGACGCCGGGACGGCCGGGAGGACGGCGCCGGGGGGCCGCAACCAGGCGACGGCGAAGCCGTGCGCTGCCGCGCCTGCCGCATCCCAGCCGTTCGCGGTCACGAAGCCGATCCGTTCGGGCGCCCAGCCGAACCGGTCGACCGCGAGCTGGTAGACCGCCGGGTGCGGCTTGTAGGCGCGCGCTGCGTCGGCCGACAGGAGGGCCTCGAACCAGCCGTCGAGCCCGGCCGATCGGACGCTCGCCTCGATCATCGCCGCCGACCCGTTCGACAGCACGGCGAGCCGCAGCCCGGCACGCCCCAGGTCGGCGACGCCCTCGACCGCTCCGGCCAGCGGTGGCAGCTCGAGGAAGGCCCGTCGTGTCGCCTCGCGCGCCTCGGGATCAGGATCGACACCGAACTCCGCGCAGGCGACATCGAGCGCCTCCCGCGTCACGAGCTCGAAGTCCGCCCACCGGTCCATCGCGGTGCGCAGCCAGGATGCCTCCAGCTGCCTGGCTCGCCAACGGGCCGCGAGCGGTCCGCCACGACGGGGCGCCAACGCTTCGCAGGCGACGTCAAGCGGAGCGAGGTCGACGAGCGTGCCGTACAGATCGAAGCACACGACCCCGACGCGGCGCGGCTCCCCGAGCTCCGTCAAGCCGGCGTCCCGGCATCGGCGATCCCCGCCCGCAGCCCGGCGACCGCCTGACGGGCCTCCTCCACCGACCCCTCGTCCTCGATCGTGCTGATGTCGCCCGGGTCGAGACCGGCGACGACGGCCTTCAGGACACGCCGCATGATCTTGCCGCTCCGCGTCTTGGGCAGCAGGTCGACGAAGGTCACCTGCCCGATCACGGCCACGGGCCCGAGCTCGTCCCGAACCGTCGCGAGCAGCTCGCGGCGCAGGACCTCCGACGGCGCGCGGCCGGCGCGCAGGACGACGAACGCGGCGATGACCTCCCCGCGCAGTTCGTCCGGGCGGCCCGTCACCCCGGCTTCCGCGACGGCCGGGTGGCGGAGAAAGGCCGTCTCGACTTCGATCGTGCCGATCCGGTGGCCGGCGATCTTGATGATCTCGTCGGCGCGGCCGGCAAACCAGACATAGCCATCAGCGTCGATGTGAGCGGCGTCGCCGGAGTAGTAGACGCCCGGGATGCGGCCCCAGTAATCCGCGGCGTAACGCTCCGGGTCGTTCCAGATCGTCGGCGTCAGACCGGGGAACGGCCGGCGGATGACCATGATCCCCTTCTCGTTCGGGCCGAGCGGCCTGCCCTCGGGCGTCACGACCGCCGCGTCGATCCCGGCGAGCGGAATCCCGGACGAGCCCGGCTTGATCGGCAGCTGCGCGATCCCGTACGGATTCCCGAAGATCGGTCCTCCCGTCTCGGTCTGCCACATGTGGTCGACGACGGGGATCCGGTCGTCGAAGACACGCCGCTGGAGCCACTCCCAGGCCGGCGCGTTCAGCACTTCGCCGGCCGAGAAAACACGCTCGAGGCGGGACAGGTCATGCCGGCGGGCGACCTCTTCGCCGTAGCGCATGAGCGCGCGGATGGCGGTCGGCGAGGTGAACATCCCGGTCACGCCGAGCTCCTCGATGAGCCCCCAGAACCGCTCCGGCCCGGGCTGATCCAGGGCGCCCTCATAGGCGACGGTCGTGGCGCCCACGATGAGCGGCGCGTAGACGATGTAGCTGTGTCCGACGATCCAGCCGATGTCCGAGGTCGACCACCACGTCTCGCCCGGACGAAGGGCGAACAGCCAGCGAGCCATGGCGACGATGTGGACCTGATAGCCGCCGTGGGTGTGGACCGCGAGCTTCGGCGTGGCCGTCGTCCCGCTCGTCGCGAGGATGAATGCCGGCTCGTTCGCCTCCATTTCCACGTGGCCGCCGTCGTGCCCCTGCGCGCGCTCGAGGAGCTCGGACCAGCTGAGGTCACGCGGACGGTCGAGCGGCGCCCGACCAGGCTCGCGCTCAAGGACGACCACGTGCTCGACGGCGCCGGGATCGCCCGCCAGCGCGGCGTCGTCGATCGGCTTGAGCTCCGTCGCCCGGCCCTTGCGGTAGGTCACGTCGGCGGTCAGGACGAGTCGCGACCCGCTCGCGCGGATTCGATCGCCGAGCGCCGTGTGCCCGAAACCCGCGAAGACGATCGAGTGGATCGCCCCAATTCGGACGATAGCGAGCATCGCCACGATCGCCTCCGGACAGGTGGGCAGGTAGAGCGTGACGCGGTCACCTCGCCGGATGCCGAGACCGCGCAGGGCGGCCGCGACCCGTTCGACCTCGTCGAGCAGGCCGCGGTACGTCAGATCGCGCCGTTCGCCTCGCTCGTTGACGGCGATCAGCGCCAGCCGCTCGCCGTTGCCGGCCGCGACGTGGCGGTCGAGAGCGTTGTGGGCGAGGTTCGTCCGGCCGCCGACGAACCAGCGGAAGCTTGGCGGATCAGGCTCGAAGACACGATCCCAGCGGCGAAACCATGGGAGCGCTTCCGCGGCGCGGCCCCAGAACGCTTCGGGGTCGGCGGCAGCCTCGGCCAGCCAGCGCTCGACCGCCGGCGGAAAGCGGAGCGGTTCGGTCACGGCACTCCTCCGGAACGGAAGACGCAAGGAGCGCGTCGGGCGGCGTCGGGCGCGTCGCGGCCGAAGACCGGCCAGGCTTGGCGAGGCACCGCCGGATGCTACCACCCGGACCTGGGAGCCTCGCGACCTCTTGACGGACCCGCGACCTGGGCCTCCGGTGGTCCTGGCGTGGCGAGCACCACCGAGGCCTGACGCTGGCGTTCGGGCACCGTCCAGTAGGTCGTGAGGAGGCGCTCCTTCTCCTCCGGTCCGACGACGGAGAAGCCGCGGTGCTCGTAGAAGTCGATGGCCCACGCGGCGGCGGTCCAGGTCCCCACGAAGAGCCGCGCCCGAGCTCTCCCCCGCAGGTGGGCGAGGAGCTGCCCCCCGATCCCCCGGCCCTGGTGAGCGGTGCGGGTGTAGGCGTGGCGGATGAGGGTCACGTCGCGGACGTGCTGCAGGCCCATCACACCGAGGAGCTTCGCCTGCTCCTCCCAACCGAAGAACTCCACGCCGGCCGCGATCTCCTGCCGGAGCTCCGCCTCACTCATGTAGGGCTCGTGCCAGCAGTCGGCGGGGATCACGCCCCGGTACGCGGTCGCTGCATCGACGATGACGTCGAGGATTGCCGGGCGGTCGGCCTCACTCAGTTGGCAGATCACCGCGCGCCCTCTGCTGGCGGCTTTCTCGGACCGTGTCTGGCGTCACACATGGGCGTCGAGTCCCCGCGCCGGGCTGGGCAATTCCAGCGTGTCGGCACGGACTGGGACGCCGCCGCGCGCCGCGCGCACCATCGAGAGCACAAGGTCCGCGTATCTGCGGGACAGTCGCGTAAGCGTAAGCGGCCCCGTCGGTCGGTACCAGTGGGCGACGCCCGTGCACATCTGGAGAATGGCGATCGCGGTAATCCTCGGATCATCCACGCGGAAGGTGCCGTCGGCGACACCGTCGGCGACGACGCTCCGCCAGATCGCCTCGTACACGTCGCGCCGTGCAATCACGTCCGCCCGAACCTCGCTGCCGAGCGACCGGATCTCGGTATCGGTCACCACGGTGGCCAGCTGGTTGGTCGCGTGGAACCAGACGTGATGCTCGACGAGCGCGCTCAGTCTCGCCTCGGGGCGATCGACCTCGTTGACGATCCGTCGAGCCGCGGCGGCAAGCGGATCGAGCACGCCGTACATGATGTCGAGGAGGAGCTCCTCCTTGGTGTCGACGTAGTGATACAGGGCGGCGGTCGTCACCCCTGCCTCCGCCGCGATCTCGCGGATGCCGGTGCCCTGGAATCCCTTCTGCGCGAACAGGCGGACAGACGCGTCCCGGATGCGCCCGTCCGCGGGCCGGACGCGCCCGGTCCTACGAAGGGTCTCGCTCCGTCCCGCTCTCACAGGCTTCCTCTTGGTCGTTTGACCTGATCGACCGATAGGTTATTGACGCGGTGATCAACGGTCAAGCATGCTTCACGCGACCACATTATCCCCATAACCTACCGACCGATCGGGAAGTCGGCCGGCCGGTCATCGGCCGGCGCGAGCAGGTGGGCGACGACGGCAGGGCAGACCGGAGCGATGCTCGATGAACGACGAGACAACGAACCAAGCTGGCGACGCCGCGGGGGCGGAGGTCCTGATCCGGCTGCGGCTCGGTCCGGCTGACGCGCGGTACGGGGGCGATCTCGTGGCTGGCGCGACGGCGATGGCGATCTTCGGCGATCTCGAGACGGAGCTGGCGATCCGCACCTACGGCGACGAGGGCCTGTGCGTCGCCTATCACTCCGTGGAGTTCCTCGCTCCCCTTCGACCCGGTGACTTCATCGAGGGGCGGGCACGGATCATCTCGTCGGGCCGGACGAGCCGCCGCATCCAGGCCGAGCTCCACAGGGTGATCCGAGCCGAGCCCGACGGGCGCGGCTCGGTCCTCGATCCGCCGATCCTCGCGGCGCGCGCGGAGGCCACGATCGTCTCCGGGCGGCGGAGCGCCGAGTGACCCGCGAGAGCCTCGTCGACGCGCTGCTGCGAATCGTCACCGCGGGCCCCGACCGCCCGGCGATCCAGGCCGGGGGAACGATCTGGTCGTACGGGGACCTGTGGGATCGGAGCGGACGGATCGGCGCGTCGCTGCTGGACCGCCTCGGGCTGCGGCCGGGCGACCGAGTCGGTATCCTCGGCCACAACGATCCTGCCTACCTGGGCGCCTACTTCGGGATCCTTCGGGCCGGGTGCGTGGCCGTGCCGCTCAACCAATTCCTCCTGGCCGCCGAGCTCGCCGACCAGCTCGAGCTGGTGGGGGCGCGCCTCTGCCTCGTCGGCCGGATCGACGAGGCGACCGCTGGAATCGTTGCCGGGCGCGTGCCGACCGTGGCGATCGGCGACGTGGCCGGCGCGACCGACGCCCCGCTCCCGCCGGTCGAAGCGCACGCGGACGCGACGATCCTGCTCACGAGCGGGACGACCGGCACGCCCAAGGGCGCCGTCCAGACTCACGCCACGATGCGATACGCTGCCGCCGAGTTGGAGCGGGCGCTGCCGTTCTCCGCGGACGACGTGATGCTTGCGTTCCTGCCGTTCTTCGCGGCGATCCCCGAGCAGATCCTGCCGACCCTGCTGACCGGCGGCGCCGTCGAGGTCCTGCCGCGGTTCGAGCTCGCCGCGGTGGAGGAGGCGTGCACCCGAGCGACGACGTTCGATGCGGTCCCGACGCTCATGGCGCGGCTCCTCGATGGCGTCGACCACGCCCGGCTAGGGCGCCTGAGCTGGCTGATGTTCGCGTCGGAGCCGATGCCGCCCTCGCTCCTCTTCAGGTGGTGGGAGGCGCTGCCGGCGGTTCGCACCTACGAGTTCTACGGCATGACAGAGATGCTCACGATCACGGTCGCGACGCCGGAAACGCTCCACGAGGCGCCCGACAGCGTCGGCCTGCCGTTCCCGGGGTCGACGGTCTCCGTGGTGGACGCCGAGGGCCGTTCGGTCCCGGTCGGGGAGTCGGGCGAGGTGGTCTGCGAGAGTCCCGCCCGGATGCGCGGATACCTGCCGGAAGGGATCGATCCGGGCACCTGGAGCCTGCCCTCCGGGGCGATGCGAACCGGAGACCTCGGGCGATTCGACGAGCACGGACACCTCGTGCTGACGGGCCGGATCAAGGACCTGATCATCAGCGGCGGGATGAACATCGCGCCGACCGAAATCGAGGCCGTCGCGGCGACGCATCCCGCCGTCGCCAGCGCGATGGCCATCGGCATCCCCGACGCGCGATGGGGCGAGACCCCGATCGTCATCGCGGTCCTGAAGCGGGGCGCGTCGCTCACGCCGGCCGAGCTGCTCGCCTACTGCCGGGAGCGGCTCGCCTCGTACAAGCGCCCGACGGGGGCGGCGCTCGTCGACCGGTTCCCGATGACCGGGATCGGCAAGTCCTCGAAGGCGGCGCTGCGCGACGGGATCCTCAATGGCGACCTGGAGATCGTCCATGCCGGTTAGCGTCGCCAACCCCCTCGAGGAGGCAGCACGACGATGGCGAACGTAAACGAGACACGGGGAGACTCGCCTTCCGACGCACTGGCCGAAGCGGAGACGGAGTGGCGGGTCGGCAAGCTCGCCGCCGACCACGCGCGCATCCCTCCCCGTCGGACCGAGTTCACGACGCTCTCCGGCCTGGACATCAAGGACCTCTACACGCCGAGGGACATCGCCTCGATCGATCCCCTGGCTGATATCGGGTTGCCCGGGCGTTACCCGTTCACGCGAGGGGTCCGGGCGAGCATGTATCGCGGTCGGCCGTGGACGATCCGCCAGGTCGCAGGCTTCGGCCAGGCCGAGGACACGAACGCCCGCTATCGCTACCTGCTCGGCCACGGCGAGACCGGGCTATCGACCGACTTCGACCTGCCGACCCTGCTCGGCCACGACTCGGACCATCCCGTCTTCTCGCGCGAGGTCGGCAAGATTGGTGTCGCCGTCGACTCGGTCGAGGACGCGCACGCCCTGTTCGCCGGGATCCCGCTCGATGAGATCTCGACCTCGCTGACGATCAACGCCTCAGCGGCCGTGCTCCTCGCGATGTACCGCGTCGTCGGCGACGAGCGGGGGATCGCCGGCGACCGGCTCACGGGCACGATCCAGAACGACATCCTCAAGGAGTACACGGCCCAGAACGAGTACATCTATCCGCCGGATCCCTCCGTCCGCCTTGTCGTCGACTCGATGGCGTACTGCGCCGAGGTCATGCCGCGCTTCAACCCGGTGAGCGTCAGCGGATACCACATCCGCGAGGCGGGAGCGACAGCACCGGAGGAGGTCGGCCTGACCCTCTCGGCCGCGCTCACCTACCTCGAGCGCGCCCGTGAGCGGGGCATCGAACCGGACAGCGTGGCGCCCCGACTGTCGTTCTTCTTCGACGTCCACAACGACTTCCTGGAAGAGATCGCCAAGCTCCGGGCGGCCCGCCGGCTCTGGGCGCGTCTAACCCGCGAACGGCTCGGCTGCCGCCGGCCGGAGTCGTGGCTGCTGCGGGTGCATGCCCAGACGGCGGGGGTCACGCTCACCGCCCAACAGCCGCTCAACAACGTGGCGCGGGTCACGGTCCAAGCCCTTGCCGCCGTCCTCGGTGGCGTCCAGTCGCTCCACACGAACTCGCTCGACGAGGCGTACGCGATCCCGTCCGAGCAGGCGATCAAGGTGGCCGTCCGGACCCAGCAGATCCTGCTCCACGAGACCGGCGTCGGCGACGTCGTCGATCCCCTCGCGGGCTCGTACTACATCGAGCGCCTGACGACCGATATCGAAGACGAGGCCCGTGCGCTGATCGAGCGGATCGACGGTCTCGGTGGGCTGATCGCGGCGATCACGTCGGGCTACGCCGGGCAGCTGATCGCGAACTCGTCGTGGGAGCAGCAGCGTGCGATCGAGTCCGGCGAGCGGACGGTCGTCGGGGTGAACGCGTACGCCGACGAAACGCCGGATGGCCCGGACATCGCGACATTCGCGCTCGATCCGGGGGTGCTCGAACGGCAGCTGGCGCGGCTCGCCAGGACGCGCGCGTCGCGTGAATCCCGTCGAGCGGGCGACGCGCTCCGCGAGGTCCGCCGGCTGGCCGACGTCCCGGAGGCGAACCTGATGCCGGCCATCGAAGAGGCGGTCCGGGCGCGCTGCACCGTCGGGGAGATCTGCAACGTGCTCCGCGACGCGTGGGGCGAGTACCGCCCGCCGACGACGTTCTGACCCAGGAGACACTCGATGCCGATCCGTCAACGCGCGATACCGATCAAGGTCGTGGTCGCCAAGCTCGGCCTCGACGGCCATGACCGCGGAGCGAAGGTGATCGCCCGCAGTCTGCGCGATGCCGGGATGGAGGTCGTCTACACCGGTATCTTCCAGACGCCCGACTCCATCGTCCGCGCCGTCCTGGAGGAGGACGCCCAGGTCCTCGGGATCTCGAGCCTGTCCGGGGCCCACATGGAGTACACGACGGAGATCCTCCGGCAGCTCCGGCAGACCGGCCTCGACGACGTCCTGGTCCTGGTCGGCGGGACGATCCCGGCGGCCGACGCGGTCGAGCAGGCCGCCAGCGTGGTCGAAATGCAGGTGGCTGAGCGCGACGAAGTCGACGGTCAGGGGATCGAACCCCGCGACCCGCATCGCGTCGAGGATTGGCCGCCCTTCGACGCCCCGGATCCGGCTCGCCTTCT
>JAUSJS010000281.1 GCA_030647575.1 Candidatus Limnocylindrales bacterium
GCGGCCGAGCTGGGTGTCGAGGTCGCCCTCGACGAGAACGACAAGACGCCTTGGGAGGAGCCGCCGGCAAAGCTCAGCGCCGCGGTTGCCGACGAGCCCACCGCCGAGGAGCTCGACGCCATTGCCGCCGACATGATCGGCATCGACGACCCGGTCCGGATGTACCTCAAGGAGATCGGCAAGGTGCCGCTCCTGAATGCCGAGGAAGAAGTCGTCCTGGCCAAGGCCATCGAGCTCGGGGAGCAGCTGGTCGAGGCGCCCGGCAAGGGCATCTTCTCGCTTCACGAGTGGACGCTTCATGACACGGAGCGCAAGACACGGACCATCAAGCCGCAGCACCGCCTGCCGTTCGGGGAGGAGGCGCACGAGCTCGTGCGCACGGCCGTCACCGATCCGGGCGCGGCCGACCTGCTCGTGGCGTCGCCCGATTTCCACCTCATCAAGGCGGGTCGCGACACACAATCCGACGGGACGAGGGAACGCCTGAAGGAAGCCAAGAAGCTCGTCCACGCCTACAACGACGGGTTGAATGCGGAGACCTTCCTGCCGCTGATGGACTGGGCGTACATGGCTGTCCATAACGGCGATCTCGACTCGCGTGACAACATCGGGTTGCGGGCGATCTGGGACTGGACCCGCGAGGAGGTCGCGTACCCGGCGCTCGAGCGCTGGATCACGGCCGGCAACGATGCCGAGCTGCTCAAGGAGATGGGCTTCGACCCGGAGGTGCCGCTGTCGACCAAGCTGCGGCATCGCACCGGGACGATCGTGGTGATCGGGCGGGATGCGCGCGAGCAGCTGACCTCGGCCAACCTGCGGCTGGTCGTCTCGATTGCCAAGAAGTACATCGGCCGCGGGATGTCGTTCCTGGACCTGATCCAGGAGGGCAACATCGGCCTGATCCGGGCGGTCGAGAAGTTCGACTACGAGAAGGGTTTCAAGTTCTCGACGTACGCCACGTGGTGGATCCGGCAGGCCATCACTCGGGCGATCGCCGACCAGGCGCGCACGATCCGGATCCCGGTCCACATGGTCGAGACGATCAACCGTTTGATCCGCGTTTCGCGTGGGCTCCTCCAGGAGCTGGGCCGCGAGCCGACGGTCGAGGAGATCGCCGAGGCGATGTCCAAGGGCCAGGAGGTCCAGGTCACGCCCGAGAAGGTCCGCGAAATCATCAAGGTCTCCCAGGAGCCGGTCTCGCTCGAGACCCCGATCGGTGAGGAGGAGGACTCGCACCTCGGCGACTTCATCGAGGATCGCGGGGCGCTGGCACCGGCCGAGGCGGCATCGCACCAGCTGCTGAAGGAGCAGGTGGAGGCGGTGCTCGACTCGCTGACCGGCCGCGAGCGGCGGGTCCTGCAACTGCGCTTCGGGCTGGAGGACGGCCGGGCCAGGACGCTCGAGGAGGTCGGCAAGGAGTTCAACGTCACCCGCGAGCGGATCCGCCAGATCGAGGCCAAGGCACTGCGCAAGCTGCGCCACCCGTCGCGCAGCCGCAAGCTGCGGGGCTACCTGGAGTAGGCCGGCAGCCGGGCCGCAACGGCCATGCTGCCGCGTGCAGGCGCACCCGGGCCCGCCGATAGACGCCAGGTGCCGTCAGGATCCGGGTGGTCGCACCGCCGATTCGTCCATCGGCGCACCTTGGCTGGTGCGCTGGCGCAACGATGAACAGGTCGTCAAGACATCGCGAGGCGCTGCGCGTCCTTCCCTCGATTGACGCTCCGGGTACCCGGCCGTACGCTGCCGTCCCGACCCGATGCCATAACGAGATCGCTGGAGTCACCGTGGCCGACACCTCGCCTGCCCGGGGCCGGTGGGCCTTCCGCCCCGTCCCGCCGGAACCGCGCTCGATTGCGGAGCTCATCCGGACCGGCACGCTCGACGCCGAGCTGACGGCGACGATCTGGCTGCTGATCGAGGCCCGCGTGCCGCTGATGGTCGCCGGCGAGCGCCCCGGCGTCGGCAAGTCGACGCTCCTTGCGGCCCTGCTCGACTTCCTGCCGTCCGAGCTGCGCGTCGTGGAGCTGAGGGGGGCCGACGAAACCTTCGACTGGCTGCCCCAGGCTTCCGAGCTGGGCTGGCCGGGCGTGGCGCGACGACCGGCCGAGGGATCGCCGATCCGCCCCGAAGGCACGGTCCTGCTCGCATCCGAGCTGTCGGACCACACGCCGGCGTATACCTGGGGTGACGCCGCCCGGATCGTCGTTCGCGCGGCCGCGATCGGCTACGGGCTCGCCGCCACGATCCACGGCGATTCGCTCGAGGACGTGTTCGCGGGGCTGCGCGCGAGTCCGGTCCGCCTCGGCGACGACGAGCTGTCGCGGCTCGGGGTGGTCCTCGTGCTTCGTCAGACTAACGGCGGCCGCCGGCGGGTCGTGGCGGCCCATTATGTCCGGCCGATCGTCCGCGACGTCCACGGCCACCTGCAGCGTCTCGGGCCGGCGGTGCTCGCGACCTGGAATGCCGGCACCGACTCCTTCGAGCACTTCGGCTGGGGCATCACACCCGAGCTGGCGATGCGGGTCGGGCGCCGGGCGGGCGACTTCGAGCTCGAAGCAGCGGCCCGGCGGGCTTTCCTCGACGATCTGGTCGCCGAGGGAGTCACTGACGTCGCCGCCGTTCGGGCGGCCCTGTCTCGCTATCGAGCCATGGCTGCCGCCAGTCCAGCGATCCCGACTTCGGGCCATGCTTCCATCGCCCCGCACTGAGGATCCGATGACCAGCGCGTCCCACGCGACGACCTTGGGTGAGCTTCGCGCCTCCGGTTGGCGCACCCGAACGGTGAAGGAGGAGCTGCGCGCCAACCTCCTGGCGCGGCTGGCGGTCGGCGGGGAGGTTATGCCAGGAGTCGTCGGATTCGAGGACTCGGTCGTTCCGGCCATCGAGAACGCCATCCTGGCTGGACAGGACCTGGTCTTCCTCGGTGAGCGGGGGCAGGCCAAGACCCGCATGGCGCGGTTGCTCGTCGGGCTGCTCGACGAGTGGCTGCCGGTCGTGCGTGGCGGCGAGCTTAACGACGACCCCGCCTCACCGGCCAGCCCCGCCGCCCGAGCCATCGTCGAGCGGGACGGCGACGCGACGCCGATCGACTGGCTGCCGCGCGATCGGCGCTATGCCGAGAAACTGGCCACGCCGGATATCACGATCGCCGACCTGATCGGCGAGATCGATCCGATCAAGGTCGCCGAGGGCCGCTACCTGTCCGACGAGCTGACCCTCCACTACGGCCTGATCCCGCGGGCGAATCGGGGGATCGTGGCAATCAACGAGCTGCCGGAGCTGGCCGAGCGGATCCAGGTGGGTCTGCTCAACATCCTCGAGGAACGTGACGTGCAGATCCGCGGCTTCGTCGTGCGGCTGCCGCTGGATCTCTACGTCGTCGCGTCGGCCAATCCCGAGGACTACACCTCGCGCGGCCGGATCATCACGCCGCTCAAAGATCGCCTCGGGTCGCAGATCCGGACCCATTATCCGCGGACGCTCGAGCACGAGATGGCGATCGTCCGCCAGGAAAAGCACCGCTTCGATGCGGAGCCCGGGATCCCCGCGGTGGTCGTTCCGCCGTTCATGGAGGAGCTGGTCGCGGAGCTGACCCACATGGCTCGCCGCTCGCCGGAGATCAGCCAGCGGTCCGGCGTGAGCGTGCGGGTCTCGGTCGCCAACGCCGAGGTGCTCGAGGCCGCGGCGCTCAAGCGGGCCGTCCGCCTCGGCGAGCCGGTCGGCGCG
>JAUSJS010000288.1 GCA_030647575.1 Candidatus Limnocylindrales bacterium
GGCGCCCGGCTCGCGCTGGGCCTCGATGAACGGCACAAGGTGGGCGACCGCCTTCTTCATCACCCGTGCGCTCTTGACCACCTGGGGGAGGAACATCTTGCCGGCGCCGAACAGGTCGCCGACGACGTTCATGCCGTCCATCAGCGGGCCCTCGATTACCTCGATCGGGCGAGCGGCGATCTGACGCGCCTCCTCGGTGTCCTCCACGATGAAGGTGTCGATCCCCTCGATAAGCGCGTGCGTCAGCCGCTCGCCGACCGGCAGCGAGCGCCAGGCCAGGGCGATGCCGCCGGGTCCCGTGGCGTTGGCCCGCTCGCCGGCGTAGCGGTCGGCCACCGCGAGCAGCCGCTCCGTGGCGTCCGGTCGACGATCCAGGACGACGTCCTCGACCAGCTCGCCCAAGGCCGGCTCGATCTCGTCGTAGATCGCCAGTGCCCCGGCGTTGACGATACCCATGTCCATCCCGGCGGCAATCGCGTGGTACAGGAAGACCGAATGGATCGCCTCGCGGATCGAGTCGTTGCCGCGGAATGCGAACGAGACGTTGGAGACGCCGCCCGAGACGAGCGCCCCGGGCAGGGTCGCCTTGATCCGGCGGGCGGCCTCGATGTAGGCGACGGCGTAGCCGGCATGCTCCTCGATCCCGGTCCCGATCGCGAAGATGTTCGGGTCGAGGATCACGTCCTCGGGATCGAACCCAGCCTGTTCGGTCAGGAGCCGGTAGGCGCGCGTCGCGACGGCGACCTTGCGGTCGGCAGTGTCCGCCTGGCCCGCCTCGTCGAAGCCCATGACCACGACCGCGGCGCCGTAGCGGCGGCACAAACGGGCGTGCTCCAGGAACGGGCCCTCACCCTCCTTGAGCGAGATTGAATTGACGACCGACTTGCCCTGGACGCACTTGAGCCCGGCCTCGATCACGTCCCAGCGCGACGAGTCGATCATGACCGGCACGGTGCTGATGTCCGGCTCGGCCGCGATGAGGCTCAGGAATCGGGTTATCGCCTCGACCGAGTCGAGCATCGCCTCGTCCATGTTCACGTCAATCAGCTGGGCGCCGGCTTCGACCTGCTGGCGAGCGACCTCGACGCCTTCCTCGTAGCGATCCTCGAGGATCAGCCGTGCGAACTTGCGCGAGCCGGTCACGTTGGTCCGTTCGCCGACATTCACGAAGACCCCGCCCGGCTGGGGGATGGCCAGCACCTGGAGGCCGGAGAGGCGGGTCTTGCGCTCGACGACCGCCGGGACCCGCGGCGCGACGCCCGACACGGCGGCCGCAATCGCCTGGACGTGGGCCGGGGTCGTGCCACAGCAGCCGCCGGCGATGTTGATGATCCCGTCGCGGGCGTACGTCCCGAGGAGGCCGGCCGTCGTCTCGGGCGTTTCGTCGTACCCCCCGAACTCGTTCGGCAGGCCGGCATTCGGATAGGCGATCACCGGTAGCTCGGTGATCCGGGCGAGATCGGCGATGTGGCCGCGCAGTTGTCGTGCGCCCAGCGCGCAGTTCAGCCCGACCGCAAGTGGTCGTGCGTGCGCGATCGAGGTGTAGAACGCCTCGACGGTCTGGCCGGAGAGCGTCCGACCCGAGGCATCCGTGATCGTCCCGGAGATGATCAACGGGATGCGGTCGCCGGTCGCATCGAAGGCCGACTCGACACCGAAGATCGCGGCCTTGGCGTTGAGCGTGTCGAAGACCGTCTCGATCACGAGCAGGTCCGCACCACCTTCGATCAGGCCCTGGGCCGATTCGGCGTAGGCCTCGGCGAGCTGGTCGAAGGTGACGTTGCGGGCGCCCGGGTTGGTCACGTCGGGCGAGATGGATGCGGTCCGGTTGGTCGGCCCAAGCGAGCCCATGACGTAGCGAGGGCGGGACGGATCGGCAGCTTCCGCGGCGTCGGCGGCGGCGCGGGCGATCCGGGCCCCCTCGCGGTTGATCTCGGCGACGACGGCTTCCAGCCCGTATTCGGCCTGGGCTATGCGCGTGGCGGTGAACGTGTTCGTCTCGATGATGTCGGCGCCGGCGTCGAGGTAGGCGCCATGGATCGCCGCCACGATGTCGGGCCGGGTCAGGCAGATCAGGTCGGTGTCGCCGCGCAGGTCGCGCGGATGGTCCTGGAACCGCTCGCCGCGAAAGTCGGCCTCGGTCAGCGTGTAGGCCTGGACCAGGGTCCCCATGCCGCCATCGAGCACGAGGATCCGCGAGCGGAGCAGGTCCTGCAGGCGGGCGAGCCGGGTTGACCGGGTGAACGGTGGCGTCGCGGTGGCGGTGGCGCTTGCGGCGGGGTCGAGAACGGTCGTCATCGGGCTCCGGGAGCGGCGGAGGTCGAGTGTAGCCGTCTCCCTAGGTTCCTTCGATCCGCCGACCGGTCCCGATTCCAGCCGGATTGGTGTAACAACCACCCGATGTCCATTGCGCGTCGATGGCACCAGCCCTCCTGGAACACGCGACATATCCCGACGAAACAGTGCCGAGCGTTCCAGAGTGGCTGGCATCTGTGAACGGCTCGCGTCCGCTACACCAGCCGAGCTGGAATCGAGGCACAGCATGCCGCGAGATCACCTCCGTGCCACAACCCGAAGCTGCGCTACGTTCCTTCGAGCCG
>JAUSJS010000289.1 GCA_030647575.1 Candidatus Limnocylindrales bacterium
GTCTTCATGTGGCTCACCGCGGGCGCCGCGGACGTCCGCCCCTCCCAGGTCCATCTCGGTGCAGCCCTCGCGGATGGCCAGCTGGATCGCCCGCCAGCGAAGCAGGTGGAGCGCGCCCGGCTGGTCGGCCCGCCGGACGGCATGGTCGCCCGAGTGGACGGTCGAGAGGCGGCCGCCGTGGCGGTACAGGATGAGGCCCGCGAGCGGTTCGCCCGGGCCGGCGAGCACCTTGCCGGGGTCCGCGTCGGTCGCCCGCGCAACCCCGACGCGCGCCTCGAGGTAGACGAGGTGGCCCGCGTCGAACGCCGCCCGCCACCAGGCGACGAACGCGGCGCGAGGGCCAAACGAGAAGTGGCGCCGCTCGCCGGTCTCGAGCAGGAGGTCGTAGAAGCGGTCGAGCGCGATCGCCGCCGGCTCGGTCGGGGTGCTGAAGCCCTCCCCTGCCCTGTTGCCGATCATCCGGGCGTCGTGACGGACGACGGCCAGCCCGTCTCGCTCGGCGCCGCGAACACGCTGGCGGGTTGACTTGGCGATCCCATCGAGGACGGACGCCTCGTGCGCGCCGGTGCCGAGCGGCAGCGAGATGCGGTGGCGCGACGGCTGGATCTCCTCGATCGGATGGAAGCCGGCGGCCAGGATCCGCGTCCGAAAGGCGTCGTCCGAGGCCGGGACCTCGGGATCCGCGGCGACGACGTCGATGCCTTCGCCAGCGAGCGCCTGGGCGACCGCGATCTGACGCTGGGCGAGGACGGCCGGGTCGGCGGCTGGCTCGCCGGCCACCGGGCCGCGCGGCAGATACGCGCTCCCACCGCCGATCGCCGGCCACGCCCGGGTGAGGGCCAGGACCCTGCCGCCATCCTCGGTGACCATGAAGCGCGGCGTCCACCCGGATGCACGCCGGTGGTCGGCCCAGGCGCGCGACTGATAGACGTGTCCGCCGGGGGCGTCGACCGTTCTCGCGTCCCAGTCAGCCAGCTCGTCCGGGCGCCCATCGCGGACGTTCACTCGGCCGGCCCGTAGGCGGCGGCGTTCCCGCCGCCGGCGATGCCATGGCGGCGGCGCGCCCACCAGACGCGGCCGCGCTGCGCCAGGTCGTAGGCGCGCCGCCCGATCGGATCCAGAACCAGGTCCCAGGCGCCGATGTAGCGGACCTCGCGCCCACCGAAGCCGGTCTTGAAATGGGCGATCCCGCCGGTCGCGAGCCCCCACAGGTCGTAGCTCGTCGCCCCGGCCTCGCGCGACGAGCGGATCGCCTCCCATTTGAGCAGGTAATTGGCGCGAGAGACCGCGCCCGCCGCCGTCATGCCGCCATAGGGCTCGACCACGCGGGGACCGCTTCGAACCAGGAAGAGCGTCGCGAGGGCCTCGCCGTCGGGCGCCTGGGCGAACAGCAGGCGGGCACGGCCGGCGGGCGCGTAGGCGTTCCACACATCCCGGTAGGCGGCTTCGGCCCGGATCAGGAAGCCGGCTCGGTCCGCGGTCTCGCGGTAGATCCGGTAGAACTCGGGAAGGCGTGCCACGCCGCCGTCGACCATTACGATCCCGGCGTTCCGTGCCTTGTTGATGTATTGGCGCCACTTCTTGCGAACGTCGCTCCAGAGGCTGGCCTCATCGGCACGAAGGTCCACGATCCGGGTGGCGTTCGGCTGGATGGGGCTCGCCGGCCGCCACCCGGCCGCGCGCAGGGCCCGGCGGAGACCGCCGTCAGGGTCGAGCGGGCCGTCGAGCTCGATCTCCGGATCGATGCGTAGATGTGCGACGCGCCCGGCCACGGCCGACAGGACCCGTCGCGCCTCCCCGCTGAAGGCCTCGATCGCGTCGCCACTCCAGTCGGCCGCGATCGGCCCGCGGGGGGCATAGGCGAAGGCCCAGGGCATCGGGCGAGGGCGGCGAACGAGGATCTGTGCCCCGATCCGCGCCCTTCCTGCATCGACCGGCGGACCCGCCTCGGCCACCACCCGGTAGGTCGACCAGCCGTTGACCGCCTTGACCGCCGCCCAGCCCGACAGCTGCAGGTAGGAGCCGGGTTCGTTGCCTTCGACGAACTGGTCCCAGGCCTCCGGATCCGGGGAGGTCACGACCTGAGCGGGCGTCGGATCAGGTCGACCATGACCTCGACGATAGACGCCAGTTCCGGGATCCGCAAGACGACCGACACGGCCGCGTAGGCGAGGCCGAAGACGGCCGTCGCGGCGCCGACATCGAGGATCAACGAGAGCGCCGAGGGATCCGGTTCGATGGCCCGCCCGATCAGCGCATTGGTCCCGAAGGCAAGCGCCGAGCCGACCACGGTCCCCACCGCGGCCTGAACCGCGACGCGAGCAAGACTGGCGAGGCGTAGCTCCCGGATCCGCCAGCGCAGGATGACCAGGAGGACGAATGCCTCTACCCAGGCGGCCAGGGCGATAGCCAGGGCGATCCCGCTCAGGCCAAGCGGGCCTACCAGCACGATCGCCAGCGTCGTGTTCCTGACCACGGCCGCGATCGCGGCCAGCACCGGGGTGAGCGTGTCCTGGCGGGCGTAGAAGGCCCTGGCGAGCACGGCGATCAGCGCGTGCGCCGCCAGCCCGGTCAGGAACCACAGCAGCGTCGTCGCGATCCGCCCGAGGTCCGCCTCCCCGATCTTGCCGCCACCGAACAGGATATCGACCAACTCGCGACGCAGTACCGCCGCCAGGCCGGCGATCGGGATCATGGCGAAGAGCAACAGGCGGAGCGCTCGCGTGAGCAGTCGGGCGAACTCGGTCTCGCGGCCGACCGCCGCGTCGCGCGACAGCGATGGCAGGAGCACGATGCCGAGCGGCACGCCGATCACCCCGATCGGGATCTGGAGCAGCGTGAAGGCGATGTTGAAGTCCGCCACGGCGCCCACCGCCAGCGTGGACGCCAGGGCCGTGACGACGATGAACGTGACCTGGCTCGCTCCCAGCCCGAACGCGCGCGGGACCATCAGCGCGAGCGCACGCCGCGCCTGGGGATCATCTCGATCGATCCGCGCTTCGTAGCGGAAGCCGAGACGGCTCAGCGGGCGGACCTGGACGAGCAGGTGGCCGAGGGACCCGGCGACCACGCCCAACGCGACGCCCTCGACGCCGAAGGTGGGTGCCAGAAAGAGCGCGCCGCCGATGATCGCCAGGTTGTAGACGATCGGCGCCACCGCCGAGGCAGCGAACCGGCCGCCGGCGTTGAGGACGCTGGAGGCGACGGCGCCCATGGCGAGGAAGATCGGGCTAAGGAGCATGATCCGGGTCAGGACGATCGTCCGCTCGAGCTGCTCCCCATCGAATCCCGGCGTGATCGCCCGCATGACGACAGGGGCCAGAAGAAACAGGACGGCGGCCAGGCTGGCCAGGGCGATGAGCATCACGTTGATCACCGTCGAGACGACCCGCCAGGCGCGCGCCTGCTCCTCACGCTCGAGGAGAGCCGAGACGATCGGGATCAGGGCCGATGACAGGGCCCCGGCGGCCACCAGCTGGAAGATCAGGTCGGGGATGCGGAACGCGGCAAAGAATGTGTCGAGTTGGGCGGGCTCGAAGGCGCGTCCGATGACGACGAGCCTGACCCAGCCAAGAACCCTCGAGACGAGGAAGGCGCCCGAGACCACCAGCCCGGCGCGGGCGAGCCCCATGGGGCCGGTCACGGGGCGTTGTCGCGACGCGCCCGGGGGTGGGCCTCCCGATAGGCGGTCTGGAGTCGGCCCGGCGAGACGTGCGTGTAGATCTGGGTCGTCGCCAGGTTCGCGTGGCCGAGCAGCTCCTGGACGACGCGCAGATCCGCGCCACCGTCGAGCAGATGGGTGGCGAACGAATGACGGAGCGTATGCGGCGAGACGCCGAGCGGCAGGCCGGCTCGCCGGCGGAGCCGATCGAGGCGATAGCGCAGCCCACGCACCCCCAGCGGTCCGCCGGCGTGGTTCAGGAAGATCTCGACCGGCGACGGATCGTCCCCGACGCGACGCTCGAGGAGCACCGGGCGGCCGTCCTCGAGATAGGCCGCAAGCGCGGCCCGCGCGGGACGTCCCAGCAGGCCGATCCGCTCCTTGCGGCCCTTTCCGAGCACCCTGATCTCAGCGCGACGCAGGTCCAGCGCACCCAACTGGGCGGCGGCGAGCTCGCTGATGCGCAGGCCGGCGGCGTACGCGGTCTCGACCAGCGCGCGGTCGCGCAACGCGAGGGCGATCCGAACCGCCGCGCGGACCGGGTCAGGGCCCGGGGGCGCGGCCAGGTCGCCGTCGACCAGCGCGAGCAACCGTCCAACCTGCTCGACCTCCAAGACGCGCGGCAGACGGCGAGGCAGCCGCGGTGTCGCGATCGCGCCCCACGGGTCGCCCGGGGCGAGATCGTTCCGCGTGGCCCAGCGGTGGAAGGCGCGGATCGCGGCAAGTCGTTGCGCGACGGTGGTCCGAGCGTGGTTCTCGCCGAGCACGGCGAGATAGGCGCGCAGGTCGGCCCGAGCCGGAGAACGCCAATCGGCTCCTATGGCGCCGAGCCAGGTGAGATAGCCGCCCACGGCGGTCGCGTAGGCGCGCTGGGTGTGGATGGACGCGTCGCGCGCAGCGAGGGAGCGGAGGAAGCGCGCGAGAGCAGGCTCGACCGCTGCGTCGGCCGGCACCGCGCTCACGCGTCGGGGGCCGGCTCGACCGCGCTGGAGCGCTTGCTGGCGGAGCGCGTCCCGCCTCTCGCACCGCCGCGCCCGCGACCGCCGGACCTGGCGCCAGTTGCGGACGCCCCACCGCCGCGCCGGGGTCTGGCGGGTCGGGCCAGCGCCACCGGATTCGCCGGGCCGCCCGGATACCGTTCACCCGGGACGATGTTCGCCGCACCAACGCCACTGGTCGAGCCGCAGATCAGGCAGATCGCCGCCTCGTCCTTGCGGGCCAGCGGGCCGTCGTCCTCGTCGTGGAGCCCGCCGAGCGGCTCGTGATTGGTTGTGTAGTCGCAGCGCGGATAGTTCGAGCAGCCCCAGAAGACGTTGCCGGTTCGCCGAGCCCGGCGCGGGACCAGGTGGCCGTCGCGGTTCTTCGGGCAGGTCACCTCGAACGGCAACGGGTCCGGCGGCGGCGGGCCCTCCTTCTTGATGAAGTCGCAGTCCGGGTAGCGCGAGCAGCCGACGAACGGCCCGAACTTGCCGCGCTTGCCGACCAGGGTGCCTTCGCCACATTTCGGGCAAACCTCGCCGGTCCCTTCCTGGGGCGGCGGCTCGTCACCGGGCAGCGGTCGGCTCTCCTTGTGCTCCGGATAGAGCGAGCAGGCCAGGAACCGGCCGTTCCGTCCGAGCCGGATCACCATCGGGTGGTCCAACGAGCAGACCTCGTCGGTCGGCTCGGTCGTGAAGTCGCTGCGCTTGAGCTCGCGGCGCTTCTCGTCGACCCGGTCGCGCAGCGGCCCGTAAAAGGCGCGGAGCAATGGGACCCACGACCGTTCGCCGCGGGCGACCTCGTCGAGCTCCTCCTCCATCCGGGCCGTGAAGGCCACGTCCACATAATCCCCGAAGTGCTCGACCAGCAGGTCGGTGACGATCTCGGCGACCCGTTCCGGACGCAGCCGGCGTTCCTCGATCCGAACGTAGCCGCGCTCGACGATCGTCGAGATCGTGGCCGCATAGGTGGATGGCCGGCCGATCCCGTGCTCCTCGAGCGCCTTGATCAGCGTGGCCTCCGTGTAACGCGGTGGCGGCTCGGTGAAATGCTGGGTCGGCGTGACGTCCTCGACGGTCGTCGTGTCGTCGGCCACCAGGGCCGGGAGCCGGCCGGTCTCCTCGTCGTCATCGGCGCCGTCGTCGCGACCTTCCGTATAGACCCGGGCAAAGCCGTCGAACAGGACCCTGGTCGCCGACGCCCGAAGCTCGTAGGCGCCGTCCGCGAGCTCGAGGGTCGTCGTCTCGAGCTCCTTGGGCGCCATCTGCGAGGCGAGGGCTCGCTGCCAGATCAGCCGGTAGAGGCGCAGCTCATCGGGCTTGAGCGAGCGTTCGAGCGAGTCGGGATCGCGCCGGAAGCTGGTCGGTCGAACCGACTCGTGTGCCTCCTGGGCGCCCTTCGACTTCGTCTTGTAGATCCGACCCTTGGGCATCGTGTAGCGCTGGCCGTAGCGTTCGCCGATGACCTCGCGCGCCTCGCCCATGGCCACACCGGCGATCGCCGTCGAGTCCGTCCGCATGTAGGTGATCAGACCGACCTGGCCTTCGCCGGTCTCGACGCCCTCGTAGAGCCGCTGGGCGATCGACATGGTGCGCTTGGGGCTGTAGCCGAGGCGCCGGCTGGCCTCCTGCTGGAGGGTCGAGGTGGTGAACGGCGGCGCCGGCGACCGCTTCTGCGTCCTGGTGCCGACCTTGGTGACGCGCGGGCGCAGCTCGCGAATGGCGGCGCTGTGCCGCTCGGCGGCCTCGGCGTCGGCGACTTCGGGGGCGGCACCGTCGATGCGCACGACCTCCGCCGCGAAGCGTTCCCCGGCCGCGGTCGACAGGAGCGCCTGGATCGTCCAGTACTCCCGCGGCGTGAAGGCGACGACTTCCCGCTCGCGTTCGACCACGAGCCGGACCGCCACCGACTGGACGCGACCCGCGGACAGACCGCCGCGGACCTTGCGAGACAGGAGCGGGCTGAGGGTGTAGCCGACCAGCCGGTCGACGATCCGACGGGCCTGCTGGGCGTCGACGAGGTGCTGGTCGATCCGGCGCGGGTTGGCAAACGCCTCGCGAATCGCCGACTCGGTGATCTCGCTGAAGGTGACCCGGTGGGTCTTGTCGTCGGCCATGTGGGTCGCCTCGGCGACGTGCCAGGCGATGGCCTCGCCTTCGCGGTCGAGGTCCGTGGCGAGATAGATGGCGTCCGCGCTCCTGGCCGCCTTCTCGATGTCGGCGACCTGCTTGCGGCGGTCGGCCGAGACGACGTACTCGGGTTCGAAGTCGTGATCGACATCGACGCCGAACTTGCCCTTGCCAGGATTCTCGGGCAGATCGCGGACATGGCCATACGACGCCAGGACTCGGTAATCAGCGCCGAGGTAGCGCTCGATGGTTCGGGCCTTGGCCGGCGACTCAACGATCACGAGGTTCTTCGGCACGGCCGGGAGTGTAGCACCGGGTCCTTGGCGGACCCGTATCCGGTCAGACCTCGCGGATGCGCCGGAGGAAGTCCTCATCGATCTCGAGGTCGACCTCGGGCTCGAGCTCGGCGGCGGGCGGCGGCGCCCCTGCAGCGGCGCCTGCCGCGTCAACCGCCAGCGAGGGATCGCTTCCGGATACCGCACCCGGCGGGATCTCGACGAACCGGATGTGGAGGTACGGGAAGAAGAAGACCGAGGCCGAATCGCCGACGAAGACCGGGCGCTTCCCGTTCAGCGTCCGCAGGTTGGTGCAACGCAATCCGACGTCCCCAGGTGACGGCGCCTCGAACAAGTCGGCCAGCATCGGTTGCTCGTTCATGATGTGGAGGACGGCGTTGCGGATCACCCGGCGATGGTCCTCGACCGGCCTGGACCCGTCCAGCCAGCCGATGGTCCGGTCAGGGGTGGTAGAAGTCGACCACCAGTCGGACTCGCCCTGACGAGACCCAGACCCCGATCCCGACGCGGTCGTAGGCCGCGTTCATGAGGTTGACGTAGTGGCCGCCGCGGTACGACTTCTCGCTCTGGTAGAAGAGGTGTGTGCCCAGCACGGACGCGGTCGGCGCGCCGGAGCGGCAGCCGATATTCTCGGCCCAGCGGTAGCTGCTGAACCCGGCGCGTGCCAGCCGATTGCCCGGGTTGCCGCCGATGAAGTGGCTGCAGGCGCCGCGCGTCGCGAGGAGCTTGGCGTACGGTCGCGAGACCCCGGCGCTGATCCGGCTGTCGATCCGCAGGGCTGCCACGCTCCGGCCGCCCGGGCTGCTGCAGGCACCGCCGGAGGTGGTCCATCCGCCGGTCCGAGTACAGTTCATCAGCCGCAGGTAGTAGTTCTCGACCGCGCTCCACCTCCCGCCACCGACCGCGCCGCCGCCACCACCACTGCTGACCCGCGCCGCCGCCAGCCTCGAGACGGGGGTCACCTTCGGTTTGGCGACCGTCCTGAAGACCGCTCGGATCGAGCGGACCATCGAGGCGCCGGTGGCGCTCCTGGCCGTGATGTCGACCTTGGCCACGACCGCCGCCTGGTACGGCAGCGCGGTGGCCGGCTTGAAGATCAGGACCGTGTTCGATTCGGCCCAGCCGATCGTCCCCTTGATGGCCTTGCCGCCGATCTGGACCGAGAACGCCTTCGCCGTCGCGCCACGGTCCATCGGCTCGGTGAACCGGACCGAGATGGCGGCGTCGCGTGCCGCGTCCTGGGCATCCGCGCGCGGACGGAACCGGACGACGCCCGGCGCCTTGACCGTCCGGACCGCGATCGACTGTGGGGCCAGGGCGAGACCGTCCCGGTCGCGGACCCCGGTCACGACGACCGTGTACACGGTGTCGGGCCTCAGCGGCTCAGACGGGACGAACGCGTAGCTGACCGGGCCTTTCGGCGTGCCGGTCGCCTCGACCGTGCCCGGCGTCGGAGGCTCGAGTCGGATTGCGTCTCGCACGGATGCCGCGTCGACGGGGCCGGCGAAGGTCACGGCGAACGCCGTTCTGACCGAGACTCGCTTCCCGATCGGCTCGGTCGTCTCGACCGTGGCTGTCGTCGCCGGACGGGTCAGGAAGGCAGCACGAGCCGGTCGCGCGAGCGGCTGCCCGGTCTGCGCCAGGGCGCCGGCCTGCACCGAGACCGTATGGAAGACGCCCGGCGCCCAGGTCGTCCTCGGCGTGATCGTGAGCGTGTCGCCGGCCGCATCCCAGGCGAGCTCGACCGGCGTCGGCGGATCCACGATCACGGCAGCAGCAACGGAGCCCTTATTCATCGGCGTGGTGAATTCGATGGCCACCGGTTCGGTGACACGTGCGCCGGTCGCGACCACCGTGCGGAAGGCGGCTCGGGTCAGCGGCACGATCGGTGAGGTCGGCGTAGCGGTCGTGACGGACGGCAGCCCGGCACCGATGATCCCGGCCCCAAGGATGCCGCTCAACGCAAGCGCGAACGCCAGTCGCGACAGGACGGAACGGCGAAGCAATGCGCCAACGTAGATGGCCGCAATGATCGGGACGGCCAGCAGCGCGGTGGCGGCGTTGCGCAATACTCGCTCCTGGCTCGTTGCTCTGGGGACAGCATCGAGGGCGGTCCGAGCCGACCTGGGGAGACGGCCGGCGTCAGGGTAGCACCCGTCTGCAACGCCGGGCAACCAGGGCCGATCTCATCGGCGCTCCGCCGCCACGTCAGGTGTGGGCCGACGAGCGTCGCCGCGCGGTTGCGGGATCCGCGGCAGCGAGGCTTCCGGCCGGTCGGAACCGGCCGTGGATGCCCACCGCGAGGCCATGCCGCTCGAGCATGGTGAGCGCCGCCAGGACGCTCGCCACCGGCCAGCCGGTGACGGCGACGAGCTCGTCGACCGTGGCACGACCGAGCACCAGCTCTCGGCCGATTCGTCCCGCCGCGTCGCCCACCTCGACCAGCGTGGCGGCGGCATTGGTCGACACGCCCGGTTGGGTCTGGTGATCGGCCAGGCCGAGGTCGTCGATGAGCTGCGGGATGCCGGCCACGATCCGGGCACTCCCCGCGAACTCGCGCAGGAACGCCAGGCAGCCGGCCGAGGCCGGGGCGTCGATCGGTCCCGGGACGATGAAGCACTCGCGACCCTGCTCGAGCGCCCATGACGCGGTGATCAAGGCCCCGCTGCGGGCCGGTGCCTCGACCACGACGGTCGCGTCCGCCAGGCCGCTGATGATCCGGTTGCGGCGAGGGAAGGTGCCGTGGGTCGGCCGGACGTCGGGGGCGAGCTCCGAGACAATCGCACCGCCGGACGCGACGATCGAGGCGGCGAGACGCTTGTGGATCCGCGGGAAGAGCGCAGCGTGGCCGGATCCGATGACCGCGACCGTCGTTCCCCTGGCGTGGATCGTCGCCGAGTGGGCGGCGCCGTCGATGCCCGTCGCCAGCCCGGAGACGATCGTGCAACCGGCCGACACGAGCGCTGAGGCCAGGCGGGCGGCCAGCGCCCGGCCGGCGTCGGTCGCTCGTCGGGTTCCGACGAGTGCGACCGACGAACGTGCCTCGAGGGCGAGCGGATCGCCCAGCACGAACAGGACGTGCGGCGGCATCTCGATCGCTGCGAGCCGCCGAGGATAGCCGGCATCGGCGGCGGTCACAATCTGCAGCCCGAGAGCATCCATGCGCTCCAGGGTCTCGCCGGCCCGCTGAGCGGCATCGGCAATCGACTTCGCAACCGCCGCGTTCACCGACCGCCGCGTGGTGTTCTCGATATCGTCGCCGGCAGGCGTGGTCGCGAGCCGGCTGGGGCCCCCTGGCGAGGCCGCCTCGTCGAGAATCGCCACGCCGCTGCCATATCGCTTCAGGAGGGCGCTGAAGCCAACGGGCCCGAGTCCGTCCACGGCGGCCAGCACGGCCCACGCATTTCGTTCCGCGGATTGCACGGGCGATGCACCCTTGTTGACGGACCTGGCGCCAGCCTGGGGCGCGTCCCGCGGAAGCCCGGGCACGAGGACCGGGCGCGACTCGAGGGCGCCCTCGGTCCCGATGGGTCCGGATGCGCTGACTCCAAGCACCTCAGCTGGCCTCCGCGGCGGCCAGCCGGAGATCCGCCGGACGGAACCAGGCGGCCTCGTCGAGATGCACCTC
Source organism: Candidatus Limnocylindrales bacterium (assembly GCA_030647575.1). Lineage (GTDB taxonomy): Bacteria > Chloroflexota > Limnocylindria > Limnocylindrales > CSP1-4 > SPCO01. The sequence continues at coordinate 10,693 of JAUSJS010000289.1, forward strand.
TCGAACGATCTCGTCGCCGGCCAGGTCCGCGATCGTCCGGGCGACGCGCAGGATACGTTCGGTTCCACGCCCGCTGGCCCGCTCCAGGTCGGCCAGCTGGACAACCCGGCGCTCCGTGGCGGCCGAGAGCCGGCAGGCCGCCCGCAGCGTCCGTCCGGTGAGCCGACCGTTGTCGCCGATCGTCCCTCGGGCGCCCGCCCTGGCCCGGGCCATGGCGATCCGCCGCGCGACCGTCGCCGAATCCTCCGGCTCCGGGCCGCCAACGAGCGAGAGCGGCGCGACCCGGGGCATGGCGACCCACAAGTCGATCCGATCCCTGAGCGGACCGGAGACACGTCGCTGATACCGCTCAGGAACCGTGCCCGGGCAGGCGCAGCTTCGTTCCGAGGTGCCCGCGTAGCCGCACGGGCACGGATTCATCGCGGCCACGAGCTGGAACCTTGCCGGGAAGGTCGTCGCCCGACCGGCCCGGGCGATCGCCACGCGCCCCTCTTCCAGCGGCTGCCGAAGTGCCTCGAGCACGTCGCGTCCGAACTCCGGAAGCTCATCGAGGAACAGCACGCCCTGATCGGCCATCGTGATCTCGCCGGGTGAGAGCCGCGGGCCGCCCCCGACCATTGCGGCATACGAGATCGTGTGATGCGGCGCCCGAAATGGTGGCCGCCGGCGCAGCCCACGGATCGGTCCATCGCCGGCGGCCGATGCGACCACGGTTGCCGCCAACGCGGCCGCGTCGTCGAGCGGCGGCAGCAGCCCGGGGATCGTCCGCGCCAGCAGCGTTTTCCCCGAGCCTGGCGGACCCAGGAGCAAAAGGCCGTGCCGGCCGGCCAGGGCGATCTCCAGCGCACGCCTCGCCTCAGCTTGACCGCGGACCTCGGCAAGGTCCGGGACCCGTCGTCCCTCCGGTGCCGGCTCGGGCGACCCTCCCGGGCTGTCGGTTGGACTGGGCCGCTCGACCAGCTCGACCCGCGGGGGAGAGGAAGTCTCCCGGTGGGGCCGCCGCACGCGGATGAGCTCGACCGCCCCGATGAGCGCCTCAACGCCGAGCACCTCGATACCCTCGACGAGCCTGGCTTCCTCGACGGCACTCGTGGCGACGACCACCCGCCGGATCCCGCGGCGGGCCAGCGCCGCGACCATCGGCAACACGCCCGGCACCGACCGGACCTCGCCGCCGAGTGACAGCTCACCGATCAGCGCAACCCGACCGGCGCTCGGCCGAACCTGCTCGGAGCCGAGCAGGATGCCGATCGCGATGGCCAGGTCGAGCGAGGCGCCCGCCTTGCGCAGGTCAGCCGGGGCGAGATTCACCGTGATCCGCCGCGGCGGGTAGACGAAGCCGGCATTCCGAAGGGCGCCGCGAACGCGTTCCCGGGCCTCCTGGAGCGCGGCGTCGGCCAGCCCGACGATCGTGAAGCCGGGCAATCCCGGCGCGACGTCCACCTCGACTCGGATCAACCGTCCGTCGAGGCCCTGGAGCGTCGCGGATGGAACGATGGCCAGCACGCTACGCAGGCTAGCGGGCGGCCCTCACCCGCCGGTCAACCGGGCCTCATCGCGCGCTTATCCGAGCAGACGCGGGGAGCCGGTCTCCCTAGCGAGCCGGCACGAGAGCTGCGACCGTGGCCGCCGGCTTGTCGACCGTGCGCGCAAACTGCAGCAGCGAACCGCCCAGGGCCGAATCCGCCTTGGTGAACATGAATGGCGCGCCGGAGTTCAGGGCACTGATCGCACCGCGATACTCATTGACCACCTGATGATCGATCGTCCGCCTGAGCGCCCCCTCTGCGTTCTTGACACTGATCCCGGTGAACGCGTTCGAGCGGTTCAGGACGAGCTGGACCTTGGCCGCCGGGTAACCCAGGTGGTGCATGGTCTCGAGGATGAGCCGGACGTTCTTGAGGCAGGAGAGGTCGGCGGTCATCACCACGAAGACGATCTCGGCGGCTTCGAAGACCCCCAGGTTGACGTCGTCGAGGCGCTTGTCGACGTCGATCAGAACGTAGTCGTACATCGCCCGCAGCATCTCGGCGATCTGTGGCAGATGCTCCGGACGGACCAGCTCTGCGGTCTCCGGCGACGGCGGGGCAAGCAGCAGATCGATGCCCGAATCGTGCTTGACCAGGACCGACTTGATCAGGTCGGGGTCGATCGCCGGTGCGGAGACGACGTCGACGATGCTCTTGCGATCGAGACCGAGATCCAGGAAGACGCGATGGTCGCCGAACTGCAGGTTGCCGTCGACGAGGCAGACCTTGCGGCCCAGCTCGCGATGGAGGGCGATCGCGGCATTGATCGCGATGGTCGTCGAGCCGACACCACCCTTGGCCGGGTAGAAGGCGAGGATGCGCCCGAGTGGGGGCCGCGCCAGCAGCGTCTCACGCGGCGCGAAGCGGGCCAGCAGGCTCTTGATCCTGGCAAGCAGCTCGGCCGGGTGGAACGGCTTGATGAGGTAGTCGTCCGCGCCGGCCCGCAGGCCCCGGACCTTCTGCTCAACCTCACGCTCGGCGGTCAGCATGATGATCGGGACGTGGGTGTTGGGAGCCTCTTCGGCCCGGATCTTCGTCGCGACCTGGTAGCCGTCCAGCGTGGGCAGCATCACATCCAGGAGAATCAGGTTCGGGGCTTCGGCGCCCCATAGCCGGAATCCCTCAGCGCCGTCGGCCGCGACGACGACGTCGTACCCCTCCTGCTTGAGGGTGTACTGCAGGAGTCGTTGGACGTTCGGGTCGTCGTCGACGACGAGGATCTTGGCCGGCATCAGTCCTCCAGGCAGTCGCGCGGCTCCACGGGCACGTGGGCCAGCGGGCCGATTATAGGTCGGCCCTGCGGCCTCCGAGAAACGCCGCCCGCAGGTGGCTCGTCGTGCGCGCCTCGTAGGCCGCCGGATCCACTCGATGGGCGCCGCTGTGCTCCGCGCCGGGGACCTCCCAGTGGTCGGTGGATGGGGGTGCAGCGGCTGCCAGCCGGCGGGCATCGGCGAGCGGCACGGTCGTGTCGCGCTCCCCTGAGATCAGCAGGAGGGAGACGCCTTCGAGCAGGCCGATGACGCGGATCGGCTCGGTCTCACGCGGATCGGCACCGAGCGTTCGCGCGACCGAATCGAACAACCGGCCGGCCAGCAGCCTGGGCCATGGGCCGCGCATTCGCGAGCCGGGCACCCGCGAGCCGACCGCCACGACGAGCTCGGGTGCCACCGAGTCGGCGACGACAGCAAGGATCCGAGGCCGGCGTGGCGGCGCGACATGGGCCGGCGTGGCCGGATCCGCGTCGGCCCCCGGCATCGAACCGTCGCCCAGGATGGCGACCGCGGCGATCGCGGCGATCCCGCCGAGCGAGGTCCCGAACAGCGCGACGCGCTCGATCCCGCGCTCACCGAGCCAGGCGAGCGCTCCAGCCACGTCATCCACCTCGCGCAACCCGAACGTCGTGGGCGAGTCGTCCGAGCCACCGTGGCCGCGGAAGTCGAGGCCAAGGACCCCCGCCGTTCGGCGCAGGAACGGGCCGTACTCGACGAGATCCGGAGCGATCGAACCGGACCAGCCGTGGAGCAGCAGGATGGCCTCGTGGGGTTCGCTGCTCCAGGTCGGGTCGTCAGGCTCCGCGGCCAGCCAGCGGGCGGACAGCCGCAGCCCGTCACGCGATCGGATGCGCACGACCTCGCCGCCGAGCGCATCGATGGCCGGGCCCAGCCCGGCCTCCTCAGGGGTCGTCCGCGGAGCGTTGAGCAGGCGCCGGCTCGCGCGGCGGGTCAGGACGTCGAGCGAGGCGATCGGGACGAGGACCGCCCCGGCGGCCAGCAGGGCTCGCCGGATCACGCCTCCGGGCCGGCGGCTGGCGGCGGGCCGACCGGTCGGGCGGGAGTGCGAGTTGAAGACCCAGCCCGCCCCTCGCCGCCGTCACCCGAGCTCGAGCCGGGGCTCAGGAAGTCGACGAAGGGGTCGAGCAGATGGGTGAACTCCATCGGGATGACGAACTTCGTCGCGGGGCCCGCGCCGAGCGCCTTGAGCGTCTCGAGGTACTGGAGCGACATCGTCTTCTGGTCGACCTCCGCGGCCGCCTGGAAGATCCGAGTCAGTGCCTGGCCGAATCCTTCAGCGCGGAGGATCGCCGCCTGGCGATCGCCCTCGGCCTTCAGGATCTCGGCCTGCTTCTGGCCCTCGGCGACGTTGATCGCCGCCTGCCGCGTCCCTTCCGACTCGGTGATGACCGCGCGCCGCGTCCGCTCAGCCGAGAGCTGGCGATTCATGGCGTCCTGGACGTCGCGCGGCGGGGTGATCTCGCGGATCTCGACCGTCGTGACCTTGCCGCCCCAGCGCTCAGTGACCTCGTCGAGCTTGACCCGCAGGACCTCGTTGATCTGCTCGCGCTTGGACAGGACCTCGTCGAGCAGGATGTCGCCGATGACGGCCCGGAGCGTCGTCGTCGCGACCCCCTGGAGGGCGCCCGGGAAGTTGACCACGTTGACGACACTCTTGAGCGGGTCGCTGATCCGCCAGTAGATCAGGAAATCGACGTTGATCGGCGCGTTGTCCCTGGTGATCGTGGTCTGGCTGGGGACCTCGATGAACTGCTCGCGGACGTCGACCTTGACCCCCCGGTCGATGATCGGAACGAGGAAGCGCAGACCGGGGTCGCGCACCATCGACTCGTTGGTGCGCCCCAGCCGGAAGACGACCATCTTCTGGTACTGCTGGACCACACGGATCGACAGGTAGACGATGACCAGCAGCACCACGACGACGAACGCGGCGACCGCGGCCAGAACCGGGAATTCCATCAGGACCTCCGTTCGATCAGGACTGCGATGATGATGATGACGGGTCGGGCTCGACGATGACGGTCAGTCCGTCCGTTGCGACGACGCGCACCGGAACGCCACGCTCCAGTGGCCGGCCGTCGACCGTCCTGGCCGACCACTCCTCGCCGGCGACATAGACTGAGCCGAGCGGCTCGATCGAGCGGCGGACGACGCCGGCCACTCCGGTCGGCACGGCCGAGGAGCTGCCCACGACGCCGACGGGCGCCGGCATGCCCCGGCTCCGGACAGCGGCCCAGACGACGAGCAGCAGGAATATGCCTGCGGTCACGGTCGTGGTCGCGATGACCGGCGCGGCCACGGTCGCGAGAGGCTCGAATGGGTCGCCCGGTTGGGTGAACAGGGCGGACGCGCCCAGCGCGAAGATGACAAGGCCGCCAAACCCGAGCAGCCCGTGACTGGTGACGGTCAATTCGAGCCCGAACAGCACCATCGCGAGCAGGATCAGCAGCAGGCCTCCGACGTTGAGTGGCAGGCTGCCGAAGCCGATGAAGGCGAGGACGATCGCCAGGGCGCCCAGGATGCCGGTCACGAAGTTCGGGTTCTGGAGCTCGAATAGCAGGCCGTAGAACCCGATCGTGAACAGGATGAACGAGATGTTCGGGTCGGACAGCAGGTGGAGGAACCCCTGAAACGGGTTCATCGCCAGTTCCTCGAGGCTCGCGCCGACCAGGGTCAGCGTTTGCGCCTGCCCGGCCACGGTCACGGTCCGGCCGTCGGCGAACGCGAG
>JAUSJS010000305.1 GCA_030647575.1 Candidatus Limnocylindrales bacterium
AGGTGCGCATCGAGCGGCAGGTCGCGAGGCTGGCGATCGGTCACGGCCGGCGCCCGGCCCGGCCCCGGCCGGAAGCAGTGCGACGCCGCGGTACGACGTCGCAGTAACCGGGCGTGGGGAGAGGAGTTGGACCGGTCTGTCGTTCGGGTGCCCCGGCCGTCCAAAGTTCTGCCCAGAAGAACAAACCGGGCAAATTGCACGTCAGTGCCTGCTCCACGACCGTCAGATGATCGACCGGTACCGAGGAGGGGGCCGAATCGCGCCACACAAATCCACCCAGGAGACACATTCGAGCCCGTCGCCGTCCACTTGTTCTTCCGCCAGGCAAAACAGCCTCGGAATGATGGTCCCGCGGGGCCGATTGAGTCTCCGACAACGCGATTTGTTCTGCCCTAGAGAACATCGACCCAGCCCGGCGGCGAAGGAGGAGCGGAGAAGGCGGCTGGTCGGTGGATCGGCACAGGAGAGGAATCGCCCAGACCCGGCTGATGGCCGACGTCACCCGCTGATCAGCCCGAGCTCGCGGCCCACCCGATCGAATGCGGCCAGGGCGACATCGAGCTGCTCGTCGGCGTGGGCGGCGGTCACGATCGTGCGGATGCGGGCCTGGTCGAGGGCCACGGTCGGGAAGACGACCGGTTGGGCGAAGACGCCTTCCTCGATCAACCGGTCGCTGAAGTGCCCGGCGACGTCCGGGTCGCCCATCATGACCGGCGTGATCGGCGTCTCGGACCGGCCGGTATCGAACCCGAGGCGGGTCAACTCGGCCTTGAAGCGTCGAGTGTTCGCCCACAGCCGCTCCTGGAGCTCCGGCTCGTCCTCCATGACCCGGATCGCTTCACGGCAGGCGGCCACCACGGCCGGCGGATTGGAGGTCGAGAAGAGGAACGGGCGAGCTCGCTGGGTCAGGATCTCGCGCAGGGCCAGCGAGCCTGCGACGTAGCCGCCGAGAGCGCCGACGGCCTTGCTCAGGGTACCGACCTGGATCGCGACCCGGCCGTGCAGCCCGAAATGATCGACCGTGCCCCGGCCGTTGCGGCCGAGGACACCCGAGGCGTGGGCGTCATCGACCATGACCGCCGCGTCGTACGCCTCGGCGGCTTCAACCAGCTCTCGGAGCGGCGCGATGTCGCCGTCCATCGAGAAGACCCCGTCGGTCACCACGAGGATCAGGCGGTAGGGACCTCCGCCAGGCCGCCCGGTCGCGCGCGCTTCGCGCAGGATCTCCCGCAACGCCCCGACGTCGCCGTGTGGATAGATCTGACGCGGCGCCTTCGAGAGGCGCATGCCATCGATGATCGAAGCGTGGTTGAGGGCGTCGGACACGATCAGGTCCGTCTCACCGGTGACGGTCGGGATGACCCCGGTGTTGGCGCTGAAGCCCGACTGGAATGTCAATGCGGCGGGCGTGCCCTTGAAGGTTGCCAGCTCTGCCTCGAGCGCCTCGTGCATCGTCATCGTCCCGGCGATCGTGCGGACCGCGCCGCTGCCCACGCCGAACTCGCGAACCGCCGCCAGCGCCGCCTCGCGCAGCCGGGGATGGTGGGTCAGCCCGAGGTAATCGTTCGATGACAGGCTGATCAGGCGGCGATGGTCGACGGAGACGATCGGTCCCTGCGCCGACGACATGACCCGCAGCCGGCGGTAGAGGTGGCGCTCGTGCAGGGCGGCCACCTCGTCGTCGAGAAAGGCGAGCGGATCCGGCCGGCCTGCCGGGCCGGACTTCCGCGCGGTCATGACTGCCAATCCATGATGACCTTGCCCGAGTCCCCGGCTCGGGCCGCCGCGAAGGCTGCCTCGAACTGGCGGAAACCGAAGCGGTGGGTGATCGCCGGCGTGATGTCCAATCCGGATTGGAGCATGACCGTCATCTTGTACCAGGTCTCATACATCTCCCGACCGTAGATGCCCCGCAACGTGAGCATCTTGAACACGATCGCGTTGACGTCCAGGGCGATCTCCTGGGTGGGGATGCCGAGGATGGCGACACCGCCACCATGGGCCATCGCCTCGATCGCGTTGCGCAGGGCCGTCGGGTTGCCCGACATCTCCATCGCCACGTCGAAGCCCTCGACCATGTCCAGCTCGGCGAAGACGTCCGACAGAGCCCGTTCCCGAGGGTCGACCACGAGGCTGGCACCCATCCGGCTGGCGAGCTCGCGGCGGTAGGCATTGGGCTCGCTCACGACCACGTGACGGGCGCCGGCATGGCGGGCGACCGCCGTCGCCATGAGGCCGATGGGCCCGGCGCCCGAGATCAGCACGTCCTCGCCCAGCACGGGGAAGGCGAGCGCGGTGTGGACGGCGTTCCCGAACGGATCGAAGATCGCGGCGACTTCCTCGTCGATTCCGTGCCAGTGATGCCAGACGTTGGTCATCGGCATCGCCACATACTCGGCGAAGGCGCCGTCGCGCCCGACCCCCAGGCCGATCGTGTGGGCGCACAGGTGCCGGCGGCCGGCAAGACAGTGCCGGCAGCGGCCGCACACGACGTGGCCCTCGCCGGAGACCAGGTCGCCGGGGGCGAAGCCGGCCACGTTGGCGCCCAGCTCGACGATCTCGCCGACGAACTCGTGACCGACGACGAGCGGCGGCTTGATCGTTCGGGCGGCCCACTGGTCCCAGCCTTCGATGTGCAGGTCGGTGCCGCAGATGCCGGTCTTGTGGACCCGGATCAGGACGTCGTTGATGCCGATCGCCGGCACGGGAACATTCTTGAGCTCGAGGCCAGGTCCGGTACCGGTCTTGACCAGGGCGAGCATCGTGCTGGGCCTCCCAGATCGGTCGTGGCGCGAATCAGTCGTTGTCGTCGCTCCAGTCGATCACCGGATTCTCCACCGAACCGATCGCGTCGATCTCGCAGCGCGCCCGATCGCCCGGCTGCAGGAAGACCGGCGGATCTCGGAAGACCCCGACGCCGGAGGGCGTTCCGGTCGCCACGATGTCACCCGGCTGGAGGGTGATGGCGGCGCTGATGAACTCGATCAACTCGGCCACGCCCCAGATCATGTCGGCGGTCGTGCCGTCCTGCATGAGGATCGCGCGACCGGCATCGGGGCCGGCGCCCGGGATTCGCCACGACCGGAGGCGGAGCCGCTGCGGATCGGGCATTTCATCCGACGAGACGAAGACCGGCCCGACCGGGAGGAAGGTATCGGAGCTCTTGGCGCGCAGCCACTGGCCGTCGCCGACCTCGCCGTCGCCGAGGGCGGCCTTCACCCCCTGCCAGTCGCGAGCACTGACATCGTTGACCACGACGTAGCCCGCGACATGATCGAGCGCGTTCTCGCGGCGAACCCGGCGGGCAACCGAGCCGATGACGACGCCCAGCTCGACCTCGAGGTCGAGCGCGTGGGTCCCCTTCGGACGGACGATCGGCGCTCCATCGGCGATGACCGAGTTGGCGAACTTGGCGAACAACAGCGGCCGGACCGGCGCGCTCCGGCCGCCCTCGGCGACGTGCTCGCGGTAGTTCAGACCGACGCACACGATCTTGCCCGGGTTCGGCACGTACGAGGTCTGGCGCACCGAACGAGCCCGATCAGCTCGGGACGGGGCTGGTCTGTGGGCTTGCTTCCGTGCTCGGCGCAGCGCTCGGCGGCGCGCTCGGCGCCGTGCATTGGGGCTCCGGGTTCGTGCGCTCACCCCAGACCTGCCAGAAGTCGAGGATCTGGGCGGTGTCGAGCTCGTTGAGTGGCAAGACCCGGCCCCAGACCATCGCCGCGTAGGGCGTCGCCATGTCGTCGAAGCGGGCGATCACCGGGCCCTGGCCGGTCCCTGGTTGGATGCCGCAGACGGGACTCGCCGGGAACTCGTCGAACAGGGCTCGGAGTTGAGCCTGGCCGTCTTCCGTCGCGCCGGAATCGCCGCTGTTGCCGCGATAGAGGATGACCATCGCCCCATGCTCGAGATTGTGGATCCAGCCCTCGGGGATCGCCCGGTCGCTCGGTCCGTAGACGCGCGGCTGGATGGGTCCCGCGCCCGACGCGTTGGAGTGCGCGCCGGAGGCCGGCGGGCAGTAGGTGTACGTCACCTTCTCCCCGAGGGCCCCGTGCCTTCGGCCCATGTCCGGCTGCACGTAGCCAGGGTTGGCGGGCGCCCCGAGGGCGGGGCTGGGCGTCGGATCTGGCACCCATTCGGTGGAGCAGGCATAGGCCGGAGCCGACGCCGAGAAGAAGACGAAGACGGCGATCAGGACCGCGCCGGCCAGCGCTGTCAGCGCCACGATCGGCGTCCGGTGGCGCTCCATGAACGAGGGCTGGTAGGCAGCGCGAGCTCGCTCGCGGCGCCCGGCGCGAGCGCTTCCGGTCGGCGAGGTCGACGGCGTTGCGATGGGGTCCCTTGGACGATCCGTGACTGGCGGCGCCGACGGGCTTCCGGCGGACGAGCTCGGCGGTTGGCGCCGGCGGCTGGGTTTGCTCACGTTGGTGCCTCGGTAGGGTCGGTTTGTCGACTGGCGGCGAGTACGGCTCGGAGGGCCACGGAACGGTGCCCAGCGAGAGGGTACCGTCCCGGGGCCGTCACGCGCCGGACGCCGGGGACTGGCGGCTCGTTTGGGTTACGGCTCGTTGAGGAAGGCTCGAACCTCCGGACGGAGGAGCCCGCGAAAGAGAAGCAGACTGAAGGCGGCCACGAAGATTGCCTGGATCAGCAGCTGGCTGAGCAGGAACAGGGGCACCAGCGGGACGGTCAGGCTGGTGAGTCCGAGGGCCAACCCGCGGGCCGCTTCCTTGCGCTGGAGGACCAGGGTGGTGGTGAAGATCGTGTAGGCGAGCAGGACCATGACGACGACGCCCTGGAAGCTGACCGCGGCTTCAACCGCCTGGTCGACGACGAAGCGCAGGCTCAACCCGATGCCGGCCAGGATCAGCAAGGCATAGACGAGGAAGAGGCGCAGGCCGCCGGGCATCTGACGGATCGTCTGAAGCATGGGCACGGATCGTACCGCGAAGCCGCTCGGTGGGGCCGTCTGGGCTCGGGCCTCGGTCGCGCGGGGCGCTCGCTGGAGGCTGATCCGTACTGGGATCAGATCGCGCACATTCACGCTCTGCCGCCCTCGACTTCGGTCAAAGACTCGGGGCCGCTGAGCGTGACTACGGCCGGAATGATGCGGTGGCGCATCGCCCGTGTCGGCGGGGCCGTCGAACGACGGTGCTCGATCCACCCGGGAGCCAGATGGGTATTGACACCGCCGGTCGTCGCCCGTATCTTCACTAAACCGGTTTGCTAAACCGGTTTGCATACGACCCGTCGGCGCTGCGTCTCGGCCGCCGGCCCCGAGCCGCGACAGGGAGTCGGACCCGAGTGGAGCAACGAACCATCCGTCCGCGCATCGCCGACGTGGCCCGGGAAGCGGGCGTGTCCAAGACCGCGGTCTCGTTCGCGTTCAACAGCCCGGATCGGCTGGCCCCGGAGACGGCCGTGCGGATCCGCGACGTGGCGGAGCAGCTCGGTTACACACCCCACCCGGTGGCCCGGATGCTGACCCAGCGCCAGACACTGACGATCGGCGTGCTGACGCCGCAGGCGCTATCGGTCATCTTTTCGAACCCGTTCTTCGGGGCGTTCAGCGAGGGCGTCGCGGGCGCAGCGGAGGAGTCCGGCTACGGCCTCCACTTCATCTCACCCCTGCACGGGTCGCTCGCCAGCGCCATGAGCCGGGCGACCGTCGACGGCGTGGTCGCGATCGGCTTGTCCGACGACCATCCCGAGGTCGAGCAGATCCGCCGAGCCGGCGTGCCGATCGTACTGGTCGACTCGACCGCCCTGCCCGAGCACGGCTCGGTCGAGATCGATGACGTGGGTGGCGCGCGCGCCGCCGCGGAACATCTGATCGGGCTGGGCCACCGCGATGTCCTGGTGATCGGCGTCGAGCCACCCGCCCCTTCGCTGGCCATGGACCCGGACGGCGTCACCAGCCGGCGCCTGCGCGGCTACCGCGAGGCGTTCGCCGCGGTCGGTGTCGAGATTCCGGATGAGCGGGTCGTCGTCGGTCCGGCCAGCATCGAGGGCGGCATCGCGGCGCTCAACGGTGCCTGGGAGGATGGCGTCCGCCCGACGGCCGTGCTGGTCATGAGCGACGCCATGGCGATCGGGGCGATGCGCGCGCTGCGCGACCTGCGCCTGACCATCCCCGGTGACGTCAGCGTCGTCGGGTTCGATGACATCGATCTCGCTCCGCACGTGGATCCCCCGCTCACGACGGTCCACCAACCGATCCGTCGCAAGGGCGCAGAGGCGGTCCGCCTGCTTCTGGCCGTCGTCCAACGACGGGATCAAGCCAACCCCGAGCACCTCCGGCTGGAGACGCGCCTGATCGTGCGTGGCTCGACCGGGCCGGTGCCGGGCCAGCGGCATGAGGAGGTGGCCGGGGTCCACCACTGAGATCGACCCGCCGAGCGATCGACGGGCCGGCACGGATCGCCACCACGGACGTGCCAACCGGGCGACGCCGATAGAGACGATCGGAACGCGGGCGTCCCGGCCCTATTGCCGGCACTGCCGGCTTACCAACGGGAGATCGGTGATCGAAATTGATCGGTCACCCAGAGAGAGGAGCACCACGCAACCGATGAAGCGACATCTTCGACTCGCCGCACTGGTCACAGGAGTGGTCATCGCGGCCGCTGCTTGTGCGACCGGCACGGCCAGCATCGCGCCGAGCGCGGCGCCCAGCGTAGAGGCGACGGCCGCGCCGAGCGCGGCACCCGAATCGCAGGCGCCGGCCACCTTGAGTGGTTCGCTCACGATCTGGCATGCCTACGGATCGTCCGGCGGCAATGCCGAGTTCAAGGCCTTCACCCGGATCGTCGAGGGCCTCCAGGTGGCCAACCCCGACCTCAAGCTCACGATCCTGGAAGTTCCGTTCTCCGATATCTACAAGAAGTTCGAGACCGAATCGGCCTCGGGTGGTGGACCCGACATGTTCATCGGTCCGAACGACAGCCTCGGCTCGGAGGCGCGCGGCGCCTTCCTGGCCGACCTGACCGGCAAGATCGACCCGGTCCTGGCCGTAACCAACGAGGTCTCCAAGGCCGGCAGCCAGGTCGACGGCAAGTACTCCATGGTCCCCGAATCGCTCAAGGCCGTGGCCATGTACTACGACTCCGTGGCGGTCCCGACGCCGCCGGCCACGACCGACGAGCTGATGGCCTTCGTCCAGGGCGGCGGCAAGGTCGGGGTCATCACCGGCGCCTACTTTGGCTGGGGCTTCTACTCGGCCTTCGGTGGCGCCATTTTCGATGACGCTGGCAAGTGCGCGGCGACCGCCAACAGCGGCGTTGCCGACGCGATCAAGTACGTGGCCGACCTGAAGGCGGCCGGCGCGCTCGTCGACGCCGACTACGGCAAGGTCAACGACGCGTTCCTGAACAAAGAGATCGACATCATGTTCAACGGGAACTGGACGCTCGGCGACTATCGTGCCGCTCGCCCGGCTCTCGCCGTCGGTCCGGTCCCGGCCGGTCCTGGCGGTGTCGCCAAGACGATGACCGGTGTCGATGGCTGGTACATCAACGCCGCCGGCCAGAACCAGGACCTGGCCATCGCGGTCGCGTCCGAGCTGGTCAGCCAGGCTGCCCAGACGATCGAAGTGGACGTCGCGGGCCATGTCCCGGCGAACACCGGCATCAGCATCATCGATCCGCTCGTGAAGTCGTTCTCCGACGCGATCAACGCCGGGGACGCTCGCCCGCAGCGCCAGGAGATGAACAACTACTGGGGTAACTTCGACAAGGCCTGGGCGGACGTCCTCACCGCCGGTACGGATCCCACCGCCGCCGTCGCCGAGGCGTGCGCGGCGCTGGATACTGCCAACGGCAAGTAGCTCGACCGCGGGGTCGCCGCCGGCGATCCCGCTCCTTCATCCGGCCACCCCGGGGCGACCCGGGGTGGCTGATCCGACGACAGTGGAGGAAGGGCGATGACCGCGGCGGTCACCGAAATCAGGGCGATAGGCGCGTCGGCGAGTCGACGACCGCGGCGCAACCGAATGCCCTACCTCTATCTGGCGCCAGCCTTCCTGGTCATGGGCGTGATCACGCTCTACCCGCTGATCTACCAGGTCTGGATGTCGTTCACCGACTACGGGATCCAGAACCTGCGGGCGGGCTCGGCTTCTCCGGCCTGGGTGGGTGCCCAGAACTACATCGACGTCCTGGCCAGCCAGCTGAGCATCCCCAACTACTTCTTCGTTCGCCTGCTGCTCTACAACCTGGTCTGGGCCTTTAGCAACGTCGCGATCCACGTGGTCCTGGGCGTCGGCATCGCCCTGCTCGTGCATACCAGGGGCCTGTGGTTCAAGCGCTTCTATCGATCGCTGTTCATCCTGCCCGTGGTCATCCCGCCGATCATCGTGGCGACCGTCTGGAAGAACATGTTCGACGCCGACCACGGCGCGATCAACCAGCTGCTCGCCCTGGCTGGGGGCGTGGTGGGGTTGCCGGCCAGCACGTTCGGCGCCGATTGGCTCCGCCAGGTCGAGGATCCGATCTCGTTCATCCCGCTGCCCCTGGCGTTCTACGCGATGCTGGTCACCAACACCTGGCTTGGCTGGCCGCTCAACGCGGTGGTTGCCACCGGCGCCCTGCAGAGCATTCCCGGCGAGCTCTACGAGGCCGCCGAGATCGACGGCGCCGGCCGCTGGCAGCAGTTCAAGAACGTCACGATGGTCTTCCTCCGACCGGCCATGATCCCGTACGCGATCTATGGCTTCGTGATCACCTTCAACCTGTTCTACCTGGCTTTCTTCATGTCGCAAGGCGGCCCACAGGGACGCACGGAACTCCTGGTCACCCAGGCCTACCGCCTGGTCAACGACCAGCGCCTGTACGGCGTCGGTGCGTCGTTCGCCGTGATCATGTTCTTCATCCTGCTCGGGATCACCCTGGTCACCAACAAGTTGGCCAAGGCGACCGCGAGCTACCAGGACCAGTGAGGGCCGTGCGATGACCGCCCAGACTGCCACGACCCTCACCGTCGCCACGCGCCGCCGGACAGGACCGTCGCTCACCCGGAGCCGGCGCGATCAGCCCTCACTGCTCCGCCAGGCGGTGCTCCAGGCGGTGACCGTCCTCGTCCTGCTCACGGTCCTGTTCCCGATCGTGTGGGTCATCGCCATCTCACTCGACCCGCTCAACCGATCGCGCCCCGAAGGGCTGAGCCTGATCCCCTCGAATGCCACGCTGGAGGCCTACGGTCAGGTCATCTCCCAGCCGACGAACAATCCGATCTCATTCCTGGGGCTCGCCGGCAACAGCCTGAAGATTGCCCTGGGGACGTCGATCATCTCGGTGCTCATCGGTGTGAGCGCGGCCTACGCCTTCGCCCGCTTCAAGTTCCGCGGTCGCGAGGTCCTGATGCTGGCGATCCTGGGCGTGCTGATGCTGCCGCCCGTGGCCACGCTGACCCCGCTCTTCGTGATGCTCAACCAGGTCCAGCTGGACCTGCCGCTCGTCGGCGCGTTCAACCTGCGCAACTCGCTCCTGGGGGTGGGCCTGGCGATCATCTCCGGACTGCTGCCGTTCGCGATCTGGAACCTCAAGGGCTACCTGGACACGATCCCGCGAGATCTCGAGGAGGCGGCCTGGGTGGACGGTGCCTCGTACAACCAGACGTTCATCAAGATCATCCTGCCGCTCGCCCTGCCGGCCCTGGCCGTCACCGCGTTCCTGGGTTTCGTGTCCGGCTGGACCGAGTTCTACTTCTCCTGGATGTTCCTCAACAAGGTCGAGGACCAGACCCTGGCGATGGCGCTCTACGCAATGCAGGGACAGTTCGCGAGCACGCCGTGGTCGCAGTTCTCGGCCTTTGCGATCCTCTTCGCGATCCCACCCGCGATCGTCTACTTCTTCGCGCAGCGCTACATCACGTCCGGCCTGGCCATCGGCGGCGTCAAGGGCTGAGCCGCGTCGCCGTCAGCTGCCGTCCCTGCCTCACCCCAGACCGCGCGACGGCCGCGACCGTTCCCCTCAGGTGCGGTTCCGCGATGAACGCCTCGTGGATGACCGCCCAGGGTGGGCGGATCTGCGATCCGGGCCCGGGTCCACGCTCGGCTGTGGGGGAATCGTTCCTGGAAGGAACGGCCGGCGACTCACGCGGCCAGCCGGCGACCGGCCAGCCGTCGCGCGGCCAGCACGCGGCCATCCGGCGACTCACGCGGCCAGCCGTCGTGCGGCGTCGGCATGGTCGACGAATGGTGCTGGAGAACGCCGACCGTCGCTCCGGCACCGGATCAGCCACGCCCGCCGGCGGCTTCGTGGATCGATCAGGGCGAGACCCCGGCCTCCGACGGCCGGCCAGGTGCCGCCGGTGACGAGACCGGACATCTCGGTCGCGCGCCTCGGAAACGCTCGAGCGACGATGTCGCGGTTGGCGCGCACGAAGGCGTCGGTCTCGTCGGTCGCAAGCACGAGTAGCCACGACACCACGCGACGCGGTCGCCAGCCGAACCGCGCGGCGACACCAGGGGCGGACCGCTCGTACCAGCCGATCTGGCGCTCGACCTCGCCCAGGTCGTGGACGGAGGTCTTGATCTCGATGACGATCAGTGTGGCGCTCGTCGGGTCGAACGCGAGCAAGTCGATCCAGCCATGGGATCGCGCATGGACGATCTCGACCTCCCTGGCCGTGAGCCAGCCGGGCTCGCGCAAGCGCCGATCCGCGTAGCCGGAACATCGAGCGTGGACGGCGTCACGTTGGTTGCGGGCTCCGATGATCACGGGTGTTCGGGCGACGAGGTCGATCTCCAGCCCGAGGGCCGAGGCGATCCGTGTGACCAGGTCGAGGGACGGGTTCGCTCGGCCGAGCTCGATCCGGGCGATGTGCCCGCGCGAGACACCGACAGCCGCGGCCAGCCGTTCTTGCGAGAGCCCCAGGCGGAGGCGCGTCTCGCGACACACTCGCGCGAACGTCCGGCGGAGCGGCGGCTCGGTCCCGCGGATGGCCTGAATCATGGCCGGAGTGAAGCAGGTCGGGCTCATCTGCGGCTTACCGGCGGCGGCCGTTCCCCGGAGGAACGGTCCTGCGATGAACGCCTCATGGAGCGCCGACCAGACGGCAGGAATGCTCGATCCGGGGAGGCGACCATGCTCGGTTGTTCGGAAACCGTTCTTGGAGGGAACGGCCGCCGGGGCCGCGGCGCTATCGCCCGATCGCGATGACCAGGCTCTCGCGCGGCCCGAGCCGGCCGATGGCCCACTCATCGAAGCCGCCGGTCGCGCTGACGACCGGTGGCCGGAGGCTGGCCGTGGTGCCGTCCGGGCCGAGCAACGGCTCGGCGATAAGCGTCCCGCACAGTGGGCCTGCGGCCAGGCTCAGGCTGACGTCGTCGGCCGGCTCGTCCGAAAGGTTGGCCATGACCACGATCGTTTCCTCGGCATCGTGGCGGAGATAGGCATAGACGCCGCGCGGTGCGTCGTCAATCGGGATCAGCTCGCCGGTGCGCAGGGCGGAGTGTGCATCACGCAATCGGGTGAGCGTGCGGTAGTGGGACAGGAGCGAGGTCGGATCGTCGCTCTGGGCGGCGACGGCCGCGGTCTCGGGGCCTGGCGCGAGGGCCTCCCAAGGGTGGCCGGACGTAAAGCCGTAGCCTGGAGCGCCGGTGTCCCATGGCAAGGGCGTCCGGATCTCCTCGTCCGGCTTGCGCCCGCGCAGGCCGAGCTCCTCCCCGTAGTAGATGAACGGAACGCCGGGGTTGGTGAGCAGGAGGGTGGCGGCCAGGCCGGCCGCGGCCCGATCGCGCCCCAGGACGTCGACGGTCCGGTTCTGATCGTGGTTGGTCAGGAAGGCGGCATAGCCACCCGGTGGATAGGCCGCCGACACCTCGGCCTGCACGTTGGCGATCGTGTCGGCGTCGCCGAGTCGGACGCTGCTCAGGATCGCGCTGGCCAGCCCGAACTCGAAGGCCAAGTCGAGCGCGCCCTCCCTGACATAGCGAGCGGCGGTGGAGGTGGCGTCCCAGACCTCGCCGACCAGCAGCGCGTCGGGCCTCACCGCTTCAACACGCGACCGGAAGCCCTCGAGCCAGGCGAACGTCGCGGGCGTGTTCTCCAGCTGCTGCCCGTCCTCGATCAGGTGGCGAGCGGCGTCGAGCCGAAAGCCATCGACGCCCATCTCCTCGAGCCAGAAGCGGGCGACGTCGTCCAGCGCCGCCGTCACGGCCGGGTTCGCGACGTTGAGATCCGGCATGCCTTCCCAGAAGTAGCCGTAGTACCAGCGATCGCCATCGCGGTGCCAGACGGGCTGCCCGCCCGGACCGGCCACGCTGGGTGCGCTGGTCGACCAGACATACCACGCGTCGTGCTCGGAGCCAGGCGTGCGGGCATCCTGGAACCAGGGGTGCTCGATCGAGGTGTGATTGAGGACGAGGTCGACGATGACGGCGATTTTGCGCTCCCTGGCCGCCTCCACCAGGGCATGGAAGTCCTCTGCCGTCCCGTAGTCGGCCTCGATCTGCTTGTAATCGGTGACGTCGTAGCCGTGGTAGCTGGGCGACGCGGCGATCGGCATGAGCCACAGTGCGGTCACACCGAGGTCGTCCGTGGTCGAGGGATCCCCATCGTTGAGGTAATCGAGCTTCTCGGTCAGCCCGCGCAGATCACCGATGCCGTCGCCGTCCGAATCGGCGAAGCTGCGCACGAACACTTCGTAGAAGATTCGATCCCGCCACCAGGGCGTGGACGCAGGGGTCTGCGTGCCGGAGCCAGGGGCCCGGCCACAGGCAGGAGCGCCCGCCTCGCCGGCGGATGCGAGCGGGCCTCCGGCCGAGGGCGGCGCACCCGCAGCCGGCGGCACCGGACTGACGGGCGGGCCGCCACAGGACGCCAGAATCAGGGAGATGGCCGCGACGGCCAGCCAGCGGGGCAGGGAAGGGTGAAGCGAATGGCGCGACATCGGCGCGAGTATGGAGCCAGCCGGCGATGAGCGCCGACACGCCGGCCTGGGTGCGGGACGCGATCTTCTACCAGGTCTTTCTTGATCGATTTGCCGCGTCGAGGCGCGTGGTCAAGCCCGGACGGCTGGAGCCCTGGGATTCCCCGCCGACGGTCGACGGATTCAAGGGTGGCGACCTGCTTGGCGTTGTCGAGCACCTGGACTACCTGGCCGACCTCGGGATCAGTGCGCTCTATCTGACCCCGATCTTCGCCTCCGCCTCGAACCATCGCTACCACACCTACGACTACCTGACGGTCGACCCCCTGCTCGGCGGCGACGAGGCGCTGCGCGAGCTGCTGGACGCGGCGCACGACCGGGAGATGCGGGTCATCCTCGACGGCGTTTTCAATCACACGGGCCGGGGCTTCTGGCCGTTCCACCATGTGCTCGAGACCGGAGCGTCCTCGCCGTACCGCCGCTGGTTCCACCTGGATGACGCGGCCCTGGATGCCGGCCGTCCGCTGCTGGCCTATCCACCCGCCGGCACCCCGTCGAGCGGGCTGGGCTACGAGGCCTGGTGGGGCCTGCCGGCGCTGCCCAAGCTGAATACGGACGAGCCGGCGGTCCGTGAGTACCTGTTCGGGGTAGCCGAGCACTGGCTCCGCTTCGGGATCGACGGCTGGCGACTGGACGTCCCGGGTGAGATCGACGACGAGGCGTTCTGGCAGGAGTTCCGGGCACGCTGCCGGGCCGTTCGGCCGGACGCCTACCTGGTCGGCGAGATCTGGCACGTCGCGCCGGACTGGCTGCTGGGCGACCGGTTCGACGCGTTGATGAACTACCCGCTGGCCGAGGCGATCCTCGGGTATGCCGGCGGGCCGAAGCTGGACACGGACGTGGTGCAAGCTCACCCCGAGTACGCCGGCAGCGTGATCCCGCGCGATGGAGCCGGGTTCGCGAGCCGGCTCCAGGAGCTGTTGGTCGCCTACGATCCGGGGACGGTGGCCGTCCAGTTCAACCTGCTCGGCTCCCACGACGCGCCGCGCCTTCGAACGGTGCTCGGCGGCGACGCCGCGCGGGTCCGCCTGGCAATCCTGCTCCAGGCGACGCTACCGGGGGCGCCGTGCGTCTATTACGGCGACGAGGTCGGGTTGACCGGCGGCAAGGATCCCGAGTGCCGCGGCGCCTTCCCCTGGGATGAGGCGCGCTGGGAGCCTGGGTTGCGCGACTCCGTCCGGGCGCTGTTCCGGCTCCGCAATGCCGAGCCGGCCTTGCGCGACGGACCGCTGACCGTCGTCGGGGCGATGGAGTCGGCCGTCGCCTTTGAACGCGCGTCGGGACCGGCGCGCTTCGTCGTCGTGGCCAACCCTGGCGAATCGGCCGTCCGCCTCCCGCTCCGGTTCGCCGATGCCCCTGCTGGCCACGGCGGGCACCTCGCTCCGATCGAGCTGGCCGGCCTGGGCGGGGTCGGCGAGGCGCCGATCCTGGATGGCAACGCGACGCTCGACGTGGCTCCGCTCGCAGGCTCGATCCTCCGGATCGTCTGAGGCATTGCCCTCGTATACTCCCCGTCTCGTGGCTGACCTCCCTATCGATCTGTCGGCACAACTCGGCGAGCGGCTGTCCCGCAGCCTGGATGTCGAGGGCAAGATTCCGCGTGCCCTCGAGGCGCTCGGACCCGTTGCCGGTCGCGACGTGCTCCTGCTCGATCGGACAGACGGACTTCGCGCCCGGCAGCTTCGCGAGCTGGGGGCGCGGGTGTTCCTGGCCGAGAGCGAGTCGGAGGGCTTCGGTATTCCCGACGGCTCGGCGGACGTCGTGGTCAGCTTCTGGTCGTCATTCCGCGACGCGGCACCGGCGGAGCTCGCGGAGGCCGAGCGTGCCCTGCGGCCTCGCGGCCGCCTGCTCGTGGTCCACGACTACGGTCGCGACGACGTCTCGCACCTGCGTGGCGACCGGCCGGAGTACGCCGCCTGGAGCCGTCGAGACGGCCCATTCCTGAGCACGGGCTTCAAGGTCCGCGTGGTGCACTGCTTCTGGACGTTCGAATCGATGACGGATTGTGGCGAGTTCCTTGCGGCTGCCTTCGCTGAGCCTGGGCGCGCGGTCGCGGCCGGGTTGAAGCGCCCGAGGCTTTCGTACAACGTCGCGATCTACCACCGGACCTTCGGCGAGGCCGAGGCCTCGGAAGGGGCGGTGCCGACGGCGCCGTGGACGGGCGACTCGGCCGAGGCAACGAGCCCGGCCGGGTCGGCCAAGGCGGCGGGGTGAGTCGCGTGACGGGCACCCGACGGGCTCCCCAGGCGTTCCGGCCCGCTCACTCGCGCCGCCGGGTGTCGCCCGGCGCGGTGATGCTGGCAATCGCCCTGGGCGGCTCGGTGCTCTTTGCCCTGTTCACGATCACCGTCCGCGAAGCATCGCAGATCCCCTTGCTGGCATCCGGGGCGGCGGTCCTGGGCATCGCGTTCTGCGCCCTGGCCGCCTACTCGGCCCGAGCCACCTGGCATGCCGGGATCGCCGGGCGCAATCAGCGCGCAATCGTGCTGGCCGTGGCCGGCGGCATGGCGGCCATCGTCGGGGCCGGCTGCCTGGCCGGCGCCATCATCCTGTTCATGCTGGCGCAGCCGCCCGCCTGACGCGGGCCGCCGCGCTCGAGGGCCGGCTCGAGGGTCAGCGCGGGGCCCTCTGGTAGACTCCCGCCGTCCGTGCCCCCATCGTCTAGAGGCCCAGGACGCCACCCTTTCAAGGTGGAGATCAGGGGTTCGAATCCCCTTGGGGGCACTCCTGCTGTCTTTTCTCGAGGAACGGTCGGGCCGCGGGTGTCCAATCGATCGCTGCCAGCTGCCGGTTGCGGACGACGACCCGCTGGACGACGATCCTGCAGAGTTCCTCCCGCCTCTCGGCCGACGCCGCCGCGATCGCGTCGGGGAGCGCCAGGACGCGCGCCCGGTAGGCATCGAAGGTCCGGATCCGGTCGCCGTCCGGCAGCTCGGCGAGGTCGGCACG
>JAUSJS010000308.1 GCA_030647575.1 Candidatus Limnocylindrales bacterium
CATTGCGGATCGTCCTGAACATCTCGACGGCGTGCTCCGGCGTGATGATGTCGCCGTCGCCGACGATGATCAGGGTCGGAGCCTTGATGCTCTGCATCTTCTCGCGCGTGAAGTTTGGTTCCACGGTCCACATGCGCTGCAGACGACCGCACCGGTGACCGCGAGCTTCGTGACGCGCTCAGGGTGATGGATCGCCATGTCGAGACCGATGACCCCACCGTCGCTGTAGCCGACGACGACGGCGCTCTCGATCTCAAAAGGCCCTCACTTCCCGGACTCAATCGGCGTTGGCCAGCTCGGCGGCCGCCGAGCGGACGGCCGCCACGATCCCGACGTAGCCGGTGCAGCGGCAGAGGTTGCCCGACAACCCAGCCCGGATCTCGTCCTCGGTCGGGTCGGGGTTGGCGGCCAGGAGGGCGGTCGCGCTGATGAGCATCCCCGGCGTACAGAAGCCGCACTGGACCGCGCCATGCTCGAGGAAGGCTTGCTGGAGCGGATGGAGCTTCGTGCCCGAGGCGAGCCCCTCGACGGTCGTGATCTGGCGGCCGGCGGCCTGGAGGGCGAGGTATGAGCACGAATTGACCGGCCGGCCATCGATGAGGACCATGCAGGCGCCGCACTCGGAATCGTCGCAGCCCTCCTTGCTGCCGGTCAGCCCAAGCTCGCCGCGCAGGACGGACAGCAGGGTCCGGCCGACCTCGAGCTCCACCGGGTAGCTCGTCCTGTTCACCTGGAGCGTCACCAGATATCGCACGCTCAACGAGCTCCGAAAAGACTGGCGCTGGCAGGGATCGGGATCGTCTCGCCGCGAGCCCGGGCGATCGCTCCCGTGACGGCCCGGCGCACGACGACGGCCGCCATCGCCCGGCGGTATTCGAGCGAGGCGCGGACGTCCGAGATCGGCGTCGCCGCCTCGGCCGCCAGCCGGCCCGCCTCCGCCGCGGCGTCGGGCCCGCCATCCGTACCGACGAGGGCGAACTCGGCCACAGCGACCCGCCGGACCGTCGGGGCGAGGGCGGTAATGGCGATCCGGGCATCAATGACAATCGCGCCGTCGAGGCTCACCACGGCCGTCGCGCCGACCACCGCGATCTCCATCTGTCGGCGGAACTCGAGTCGAACGTAGCTGCTGCCCACGCCCGCGAGCTCGGATAGCTCGACGGCGACGATGAGCTCGTCCGAGCGGACGGTGGTCCGGCCGGGACCGTTGAACAGGTCGGCGAGCGCGATCCGACGGCTTCCCGCGGTCGAGCGGACCTCCACCTGGGCGTCGAAGCAGAGCAGCGGCCCGCTCGTCTCGGCGGCTGGTGACGCGTTGGCCAGGTTGCCACCGAGCGTGCCGATGTGCCGCGTCGCCGGTGAGCCGACGATCGAAGCCGCGTCGGCGATGGCCGTCCAACGTTTGCGGATGGCCGGATGGCCGGCGAGGTCGGCGTGGCTGGTGGTCGCGCCGATTCGGAGGCCGCCGGAGGTTTCTTCGATGCCGCGAAGCTCCTCGATCCGGTCCAGTGCGACCAGGTCCTCGGGCAGCGACCACTTGCCCTGCCGGGTCCCGACGACGAGATCCGTCCCGCCGGCCACCGGGCGGTGCCCGGCGGCGGTCGCGGCCAGGGCGTCGGCCAGCGCCGTCGGGGAGGTGAACCGTCCGCCCACCTTAGTTCTCGCCGTTCGTCGACGCGAGGGCGCGCCAGACCCGCTCGGGAGTCATCGGCAACTCGCGGACCCGAGAGCCGGCGGCACGGACGATGGCGTTGGCGATGGCGCCGGGCGTCGGGACACAGGGTGGCTCGGCGATGCCCTTGAGGCCCTTGGGACCGCCGGTCGGGGACGGGGCGTCGACGAAGTCGACGTGGATCGGCGGGACGTCGGCCACCGTCTGGAGCTTGTAGTCGAGGAGGTACGGGTTGCGCTGCCGGCCGTCCTCCGAGAGCAGGACGCCCTCGCTGAGCGCCTGCCCGATCCCCATCGCCACCCCACCATAGATCTGGCCGGTTGCCCCTATCGGGTTGATGACGACGCCCGATTCGTGGGACGCCGCGATCTCCAGGACCCGGACGACGCCGGTGTCGCGGTCGACCTTGACGTGGGCGGCGTGGGTGAAGAACGTCGGCGCGGCGAACGACTCGGCGCCGAGACGACCGACGCAGTTCGCGGTCTCGACGGCCGGCGTGGGCGGCGGCTCGCCCGAGCCCCGGCCGAGGAGCAGGCCAGCCCCGGCCGCCTGCGACGCGAGGTCGGCGATGGACACCGACGAGGTCTGGCTGCCCTTGACCCGGGCCATGCCGTCGATGAGCTCGAGGTCCGCCCGGTTGGCCTCCAGGAGGTCCGCGGCGAGGTCGAGGAGCTGCTCACGGACCTCGGTCGCGGCGGCGATCACTGCCCGGCCGTTATTGAACGTCGTCTGGGATCCGCTGGCCCCGCCGTCGTACGGCCCGGCGTCGGTGTCCTGATAGAGGATCCTGAATTCGTCCGGCCGCATCCCGAGGACCTCGGCGGCGAGGATCGGCAGGGCCATGACGGCGCCGGTGCCGCATTCCTGAGCGCCGGTGACGATCGTCCCGCTGCCGTCGGCGTTGATCGTCACGTTCGCGCCCGAGGCGCCAGGGAACGACGGCCACCAGCCTGTCGCGATGCCGATCGCCTCCCCGTCCGGTAGGGGTCGACCCCAGCCGATCGCGGCCGCCGCGTGCTCCAGCGTCTCGAGGGCGCCGATCCGCTCGAAGACCTGGCCGGTCGGCCCGGTATCGCCCTCGTGCACGAGGTTGCGGCGACGGAACTCGACGGGGTCGAGGCCGAGCCGCTCGGCGACGACGTCGTGGTGCTGCTCGAGTGCCCAGCACGTCGTCGGGCCGGTGGGTGCGCGAACCGAGCCCGATGGCTGCGTGTTCGTGTAGACGACATCGGCCGAGACGTCGACGTTCGGGATCCGGTACGGGCCGACGGCGAACATCGCGGCCATCTGGCCGAGGAACGGCTCGTCCATGCTGTAGGCGCCGTTGTCGATGATCAGATGCGCGCGACGGGCCACGATCGTCCCGTCCCGCCGGACGCCGGTTTCCAGCTCCAGGATCATCCGTTCGCGGCGATGGTCGGGCAGCAGGAACTCCTCGCGCCGTGAGAAGACGACCTTGACCGGCCGGCCGGCGGTCTGCGCCAGGGCCGCGACCTGCGGCTCGAAGCCGAGCTCGCACTTCGCGCCGAAGCCGCCGCCGAGGTGCGGCACGATGACCCGGACCTGGTTCTGGGGCATGCCGAGCGTTTCGGCCACGCCGGACCTGGCTGCGAACGGGACCTGCGTCGACGACCAGATCGTGACGTGGTCGCCCTGCCACTCGGCGAGGATCGCCCGCGGCTCGATCGGGACTGCGTGTGAGCCGTCGGCCACGTAGCGGTCCTTGACGACAATGTACGCGTCGGCCATCCCGCCGTCGGCGTCGCCCTTGACGATCGTTGAGCGCGATGCGAGGTTGCCGTCTCTGACGAGGTTCTCATCGGCCTCATAGGTCGCCCATTCGGCGTGGACGAGCGGGGCATCCGGGCGGGTGGCGGTCTCGAGGTCCGTGACGGCCAGGAGGGGCTCGAGATCGACCTCGATCAGCGCGGCCGCTTGAGCGGCGATCTCCGGTGTCGCGGCCGCGACCGCCGCGATCAGTTCGCCCTCCCAGCGCACGACGTCCCGAGCGAAGATCGTCCGGTCCTTCAGGAATGCGCCGTACCGGACCTCAGGCACGTCGGCGGCCGTGATGATCGCATACACGCCAGGCAGCGCTCGCGCGGCGGTCGTATCGAGCCGGCGGATGCGGGCGTGTGGGACTTCGGCAACCCGGAAGGCACCGTGGAGCATCCCGGTCACCGTCAGGTCGGCCGCGTAGCGACCGCTTCCGGTGACCTTGTCCCGGCCGTCCTGACGGATGAGCGTCGGGGCGAGGGTCGCGGTCATTCGGTGCTCCGTGCTTCGATTCGACCGCCCATGGCAGATCCTCGCATTCCCGGAATCTCCCTGCAGCCCACACTCGTCGGCAGGATACTCGGGCACGATCACCGACGTCGGCGCACCGATCGCGACTAGAACCTCGCCCGTTGACGGCGGTCGATGCCTCCCTACCATTGGGGGCCTTGGAATTGATGTCCCTGCCCGGCGAAACCGAGCTCGGGAGCGGTGAGCCGGCGTCAGAGTGAAGGCGGCGGAATTGGGAGCAGAGGAGGAGACATGAGCCGTCTCGGGTCCGCGGCGCTCACCGTCGTCATGCTCGTCGTCGGGGCGCTCCTGTTTGCGGGCCGCCTTGCGCCGGACTCGCTGGCACAAACACCCCCGGATCGATCCGAGGTCGTCCTCGTCCTCGATTTTTCCGCTTCAATCCTCGAGGACGTCGCGAACCGGAACCGCTTCGCCGCCGCCGTGGACCGGATCGCGGATCGCATCGACGCGACGTCGTCGGACCTCGTTGCCGGCGACACCACCGTGACGATCGTCCAGTTCGCGACGAGCGCCGCCGATTACGCCGACTGCGTAGACTTGAAGCTGATCGAAAGCCCTCAGACCGTCGCTCGTTTCGCCGATTGCCTCAGAAACGTCGCCAAGGCGTACCGGAAGGGCCTGGATCCCGCTCTCACCCGGAAGATCGGCGTCGACACGAACTACGTCGCCGCAATGGAGCGGGCGGCCCGGCACCTTGCCTTGGACGCCGTCCGGCCGGCGCTGATCCTGTTCACCGACGGAAAGCACGACGTCCAAGGGGTGCCCGTCAGCCAGGTGCAACCGGCGCGCGACAGGCTCTTCGGGAGCCGGTCGCCGTTCGCGCTGCTGCCGGTCGGCATGGGCCTCAGCTCGACGGAGCGCGACGCGCTCGAAAGCGGTCTCCTGGAACTGCGGATCATCCGCGAGATGCCCGCCTGCGTCAGCGGGACGAAGTTCGATTGGCCGCAAGTCGTGTTCGAGTCAGCTGATGATGCCGGCAACGCCGTCGCCGTCGCACTCCAGGACGTCACCTGCACCTTCACGGTCGCGCCGACGCCGACGCCCTCGCCGACAGCCACCCCAGTGCCAACACCGACTCCGGGCGCGGTTCGCAGCGTCAGGCTCACACCCGGCGACGGCCGGATCGAGGTGGCGTGGATCGCTCCTGCCACGACGCCGCTGCCGATCGTCGACTACCGGATCCGCTGCCGCTCGGGCGAGGGCGAGTGGATCGAATCGGAAGAGGGCGCGTCGCTCGAGACATCGGCCGTTGTCGAAGGACTGACGAACGGCGCGGCCTATGAGTGCGCGGTGGCGGTCGTTGACGCGAGATCGGAAGGCTCCTGGACGGCCGCGCCGACGACCGCCACGCCCGTCGGCCGCCCGGCGGCGCCCGGGAAGCCGGCCCTTGAGGCCCGGGATCGCGCGGTGCGAATCCAGGTGCCGGCCGTAGACGCGTCGCTCGTGTCCGACTATCGATACGAGTGCTCGGACGACCAGGGCCGGACGTGGCCAGTCGGAATCGATGTCGCCTCATCCGGGATCACGACGACCGAGATCGGGAGCCTTACGAACGGCGTGGAGTACGTGTGCCGGGCATTCGCCGCAAATGCCGCCGGCCGCAGCGACCCGTCGGAGGCGTCGAACGCCGTACGGCCGTGCGGATCACTCCTCGAGTGCAACCCGGCCATTCCTCCGATTCTCGGACTTGTCGGGTTCCTGTTACTCGGAGGGCTCCTCGCGACGCTCGTCGCACTGTATCGGGATCGAACTCGCGGGTACGTGGTCGCCGTCGTCGACGTCGTTCACACCGCGAATCTCGGACCTGGATCGAGGCTGGGGATCGGATTCGTCCGCGCCCGGCCCGGCGGACCGGTCACTGGGATCGTCGCCGATCGGACTGGGAACGCAGACGTCCGCATTCGGCATCGGGGTGGTGACCGCTTCGAAGTGTCCGACCGCGTCGACCAACACGTCGCGACGTCCGGGCAGCCCGTCATCATGACCGATTCCCTGGGCGTCCGGCATCAAGTCATCCTGAGGAGATTCCGCACGGCGACGGCATCGCCCGTGTCAAGTCGAAGGTGATTCATTCCCACCGACGCGGGCGGCGCCGAACCTGGTTGACGCTGCCGGAACCTCTGCGATCATGAGCGCAACCGTGCGCGACTACTGAGCGGTTGAGGGAGGCCGCATGAGGCCCGCGGTCCAGTGGAGGGTCGGCAATGAGCGCAGGTCGCCAGGGCGAGTCGTGGGCAGCCACGGCCCGCGACCTCTACCTCGTCGCGATGGCGGTCTTGCTGGTGACCGTGGGCATCGGCATCGTGAACGGCCTTGACCTCATCGATCTATCGCGCGCGATCCTGCTTGGTCTGGCGTTCCTGGCCCCGCGACCGTGGACGTCGCGCGGCGAGCCGGCGCCGTCTGACCTACAGCCCGCCTCGACCTGAGACCGACGCGCTCGCGGAGCGTCTCGGCACGGACTCACCCACGAAGGCCGACGCTTTCCAGCTCGGCACGGGCCAGCCGGTCGTAACGACCCGTCGCGAAGTCTCCGATCGGATCGGGTGTGTGCTCGAGGAGCTCGCCATACGTGAGGCGGTGGAGCGCGCGCGAGGCCAGGAGGTGTTCGACGGCCGCCTCGGGCACGTCCCGGGGCGCCAGGCGGATGGCGCGATGAGCGGTCCGTAGCTCGAACAGGCGGCGCGCCCGCCAGGGAACGTATCGGCTGAGCCAGGGGATGAGCGTCACTCCGAGGACAAGGACGCCGAGCAGCGCCGCGATCATGAGGAGTAGCTGCTCTAGCTGATCGCCGACGAAGACGAACGGCTCCCCTGCCGCCCCGAACGCCGACCGGGTCAGCCCACGCACCTGCTCCCCAACGAGCGGCAGCCCGCCGAGCGAGTCCCCCACCTGGTCGCCCGCGGACTGGATGTTCGCACCGCCCCGCCCGATCGCCCGGCCGACCTCGGCGTAGCCCGCGAGCGTCGAGTAGAGGCGGAAGGCGACGACCGCCCACAGGCTGACCCAGCTCCATGTCGCGACGTCGGCCACGAGCTCACGCGCACGGGCCGACGGGACCTCGCTCCAGAACTTCATCGCGGCGTGCCTCCTGCAGCTCCCATCGAACCCGTCTCCGCGGGCGGGCTGGGACTGTGCGCCAGTGTGGAGTCGCTCGGCCGCGGAACGCAATGAAGCCCCTCGCCATCTGGTTGTTGCCCGCAGCGAGGGGCTTGCACACCCGATGAGGACACCATCTCCCCGAAGAGGGAAGGGGCACTGGGTCGACCCACCTGATCTGCAGCCACAGGGATGGGCGCTCGGTCAAGCGTGGGATCGGCTTCGAGCGTGGGCGGTTGGCCTGGGTGCGCTGGCTGATCCCGCCGGATCGAGGACGGACGCTGATCTATCCCGCCTCGCGGAAGGTCGCGCTAGACTCGGAGCCTCCTTGTGGGCGACGACAACCATTCTTGGGAGGACAGCTCATGGACCCTCAGGCCGTTCGCGAGCAGGCACAGGCGTTCTGCGCCACGCTGGTCGCCGGAGACATGGATCGCGCCGCCGAAGAGCTCAGCCGAGAGCTTCGGGCGAACCTGGGGCCGCTCGTGGCGATCCTCCCGCTCCCGCTCACCGAGGCGACCGTCGAATCGGTCGAGGTCGGCGGCTCCGGCTACATCGCCGTGCTGCATCTGACTGGTGAGAGTGGCGCGACCCGCCTCCAGACTCGATGGAAGGACCGGGACGGCCGACCCACGATCGTCGAGGCCAGCCACATCGCCGAGCCGGTCACCCAGGAGGCGTCCTCCGAGGTCGGCTCGGTGACCTGAACCGATGACGATCAGTGAACGAGCCGGGCGCCCCGCCGAGGCGTCGACGCTGGTCGATGTCGAGCGGCTCGTCCGTGCCTATTACGACCTGCGCCCGGATCCCGCCGAACCGTCCCAGCGGGTCGCCTTCGGGACGTCCGGCCATCGCGGGTCGGCGTTCAACACCGCCTTCAACGAGGCGCATATCGTCGCGACGACCGAGGCGATCTGCCGCTATCGCCGAGCGCAGGGCACCGACGGCCCACTGTTCATCGGGCGCGACACCCACGCGCTCTCCGAGCCGGCGTTTCGTTCAGCGCTCGAGGTGCTCGCCGCCAACGAGGTCGACGTTCGGGTCGACGCCGCCGATGGCTACACCCCGACGCCCGTGATCTCCCACGCGATCCTGGTCCACAACCGCGGCCGGAACGAGCACCTGGCCGACGGGATCGTGGTGACCCCGTCCCACAACCCGCCGGAGGACGGCGGCTTCAAGTACAACCCGCCCAACGGCGGCCCGGCGGACACCGACGTGACCGGCTGGATTGGGGAACAGGCGAACGGCCTGCTCGCGTCCGGGCTGGACGCCGTGAAGCGCGTCCCGTTCGAACGAGCGCGCGCGGGTGCGACCCCCCACGACTTCGTGGGCGCGTACGTCGGCGATCTCGACGCCGTCATCGACATGGAGGCGATCCGGGCGTCCGGCCTTCGGCTCGGCGTGGATCCGCTCGGCGGAGCGAGCGTGGCGTACTGGCCGGCCATCGCGGAGCGATACGGCCTGGACCTGACGGTCACCAACGACGTCGTCGATCCCCAGTTCGGGTTCATGACTGCGGACTGGGACGGGCGGATCCGGATGGATCCATCGTCGCCCCACGCCATGGCCCGCCTGGTCGAGCTGCGCGACCGGTTCGACGTCGCGTTCGGCAACGACACCGATGCCGACCGCCACGGAATCGTGACGCCCGGCGCCGGACTGTTGAACCCGAACCACTTCCTGTCGGCGGCAGTCGCCTACCTGTTCGGCGGCGGCCGTGCCTGGTCGGCCGACGTGGCCGTCGGCAAGACCCTCGTCTCGAGCGGCATGCTGGATCGCGTCGCCGCCGACTTGGGCCGTCGGCTGCTGGAGGTTCCGGTCGGGTTCAAGTGGTTCGTCTCGGGGCTGCTGGCCGGCGCGCTCGGATTCGGAGGCGAGGAGAGTGCCGGCGCGTCGTTCCTGCGCCGGGACGGGACGGTCTGGACAACCGACAAGGACGGCATCATCGCCTGTCTGCTCGCAGCGGAGCTGACCGCCCGGAGCGGACGTGACCCGGGCGAGGCCTATCGAGACCTGACCGAGCGATTCGGTTCGCCGGTCTACCGGCGGATCGATGCACCGGCGACCCCCGCCCAGAAGGCGGCCCTCGCCCGGCTGTCGCCCGATCGAGTCACCGCGTCAGAACTCGCCGGTGAGCCGCTCACCGGCGTCCTGACCGCGGCGCCGGGCAACGGCGCCCCGATCGGCGGCCTGAAGGTCACGTCCGAGCATGGCTGGTTCGCCGCCCGGCCGTCGGGGACGGAGAATGTCTACAAGATCTACGCGGAGAGCTTCCTCGGCGAAGAGCACCTCGAGCGGATCATCGAGGAGGCGCAGGGTGTCGTGAGCCAGGCCCTGGCGGGCGCCGGTTAGCTCGACGGGTCGGCGCGTGGTGTAATCGCGCCATGACCACGCCGAGGCCGGAAGACGACGTCGAAGCCCCGCTCCGACTCCAGCCCGTCATGGCACGACCGCAGGGCTGGCGGGGCCGGTCGAACAGCATGGTCGCGGTCGGCCTGGTCGGCTTCATCGTGATCGGCATCGTGCTTGGCACGGCCTTCGACGGCGGCGGCACCTCGAGCTCCGGCGCGGTGGCGGCCGCTTCGCCTGCGCCGGTGTCGAGCTCGGCGCTTCCGACCAAACGCCCGACCCCCACCCGTGTGCCGTTGGCGACCCCTCTGCCGACGCGGGAGATCGTGGGCGGGCAGATCCCGACCGAGCGCCGGCTCGTCTACGCCAACGGCCTGCAGGTGCTCGATCTCGCAACCGGAACCCTGGCCTCACCCGCGCGCCCCTTCGCGGATCTCATGTTGTCACTCTCAGACGGCCAGCTCGTGTGCGCTTGCATGGTCCGCGGGGTACCCGGCGGCGACGCCATCACGCCCAGTCCGATCCTCCGCTTCGGACGGTTCTATGTGACCGGAACACCGATCGTCGAGCGGGACCTTCTGACCTTCGACGGCGTGGTGCCGGTGCCGGACATGACCGACGGCTACAACGTCGTGGCGGCACTCGATCCCGCCCAACGAAACCTGTACGTCCTTGCCGTCATCCGCCGGCCGCCGGTCTGGACAGTCGAGCTTCACCAGGTCGACATCGAAACCGGGGCGCTCGTCCGCAGCACCGTCCTCGATGGCTTTCCGGTCGATCTGGAGGAACCCAGTCCATCGGCGTCAGCGCGTCCTCCCGGCTCCCCGCCCGACGGCGTCAATGCCTGGGCGAATTCGATGACGGTGTCTCCCGATGGCGGGACGGTCTTCGCCTCGATGGTCTTGAACGAGGTTCGCAGTGAGAACTGGACGAGCGAATATCGAGAATGGATGATCCCGGTCCACGACGGATTGCATGGGACGCCGACCCCGCTTTCGCAGGCCGCCCGCCTGAAGCCGAACGGCTGGTGCGTCAGTCAACCAAGGTTCCTCGACCCGGATCTGCTGGTGCAGGTCTGTACGCCCCCCGGAGGAGAGCCGCCGGGGACCATGTACTACGTTCGCCAGGTCTCGACCTCCGGCGAGTCCCGTGGCGAGCTGCCGATCCCCGGGGATAACGGCGGCGGCTACTACCCCGCGACGCCAATGCTCGACCCAGAGAGGGGGGCCGTCTTTGTCTGGGAAATCCTCCGGCATACTCTCACCCGGGTCAGCGTCGCCGACGGCCAGATCGACGAAGGCGCCGTCCCGCAATCCATGCTCCCAGGAAATCGAGGCCCCGGGGGCGGCGGGGTGACCGGGGCCGATCCGGGACTGGTCGCCTCGCCCGATGGGCGGCGGCTCTACGCGCTCGGGTTCCGGTCGGGCGAAGGACGGGTGGGCACCTCCACCGGGGTCTGGGTGTTCGATGCCGACACGCTGACGGTGCTCGATCGCTGGGAGCCTCGTGCCCTCCTGACCTCGCTGGCTGTTTCGGCCGATGGGCGCTTCGTCTACGCTGCAGGAGCGTCCGGTGTCGACGTCGATGGACGGCAGAACCCGTGGCCGGCATCGGTCACTGTCTACGACGGGATCAGCGGCGAAATCCAGGTGCTCTACGGTGCGCTCGGGCACGACATCTGGATCAGCTTCCCGACCTGGCCGTAGGGGGAGTGGCCGAATGCCGATCGGAGCGCTGGTGGCGGGTGTCGACAGCTCGACGCAGGCGACCAAGGTCGTCATCGTCGATCCGGACAGCGGGCAGCTGGTCGCGCAGGGCCACGCCCGGCACACGGTGACCGGCACGAACGGGGCGCGTGAGTCGGATCCGCGGGAGTGGTGGTCGGCGCTTCGCACGGCCCTCGCATCGACCGGTCGGGCTGGCGAGGTCGGCGCGATCTCGATCGCCGGCCAGCAGCACGGCCTGGTCGTCCTCGACCGCCGCGGATTGCCTCTCCGCAAAGCGGTCCTCTGGAACGACACGCGCTCGGCCGAGGACGCTGAGCGCCTCACGAGCCGGCTCGGGGCGGAGGCCTGGGCGAGCCTGACCGGACTCCGGCCGGTCGCCTCGTTCACGGTGTGCAAGTGGGCCTGGCTACGGAGGACCGAGCCCGAGCTCGCCCGGACCGCCGCGGCCATCCGGCTCCCGCATGACTATCTGACCGAGCAGCTGACCGGGCGTGGGACGACCGACCGCGGGGATGTCTCCGGGACGGGCTGGTGGTCGCCGAGGTCAGGCGAGTATCTGGACGACATCCTCACGCTGCCCGATGTCGATCTGGCGGCCGAGCTCCTGCCGGCGATCATGGGTCCAGCGGAAGTGGCTGGAACGGTCACGGCCGCGGCGGTCGAAGAGCTCGGGCTGGCGCCCGGAACCATGGTCGGGCCGGGCACC
>JAUSJS010000310.1 GCA_030647575.1 Candidatus Limnocylindrales bacterium
GCCTGCCCGGCTCGCTCGCCGTCAACCTCTCGCCGCGCACGCTCGAGATGGACGAATTCAGCATCCACGCCTTGCTGCGCATGATCGTCCGTCACGACCTGGACCCACGCCGGATCGTCATGGAGCTGACCGAGCGCGAGGCAGTCGAGGACATCGACCGGCTCCGCAGCGCCGTGGAGGCTTGCCGCGTCGCCGGCATCCGCGTGGCTGCCGACGATGTCGGGGCCGGGAACGCGGGTCTTCGCCTGCTGAGCCAGCTGCGCTTCGACATCGTCAAGATCGACCTGTCGCTCGTGCAGGGCGGCAGCGGCCAGAACCAGTCGCTCGAGATCATCCGGACCCTGCGCGACCTGGCCGACCGCTGGGGTGCGCTGGTCGTCGCGGAGGGGATCGAAACGCCCGCCCAGCTCCAGGTCGTCCGATCGCTCGGCATCGGCGCCGGGCAGGGCTACCTGCTTGGCCGCCCGGCCGAGCGGCCGCCGACCACATCGATCGATCTGGATGACCTGATGCGCGACTCGAACTGGCTCCTGGACGGACTTCGCGCGGTTCCCGCCTGAGCCCTGATCGATTGCCGACGTCGGGGTCCGCCGCCGGGCATTCGATTCGCCGCCGGCCGGACAACGTAGGCTCGAGCTCCGGCGGGCCGCTCGCTGAACCGCGCCGACCGCCGATCCCTCGTGATCACCGTCCCATTGAGCGTGGGACCGGCGCGCGGACCGGCCATTTCGGTCTCGGCTCACCCGTTATGGCGCCGCTTGTCCCGGAACTGTGGGAGCAGTACGGACCAGGGTAGCCCGCGTTCCGAGAGGGCTGGCACACTCGGTGGGCGGTTGACGAGGTGGGCGGTTGACGAGGGGCCGATCCCTGCTAGACTGCCGGAAACCTGCGGGAGCGCTCGCGGGTTATGCTCAGTGGAGGCCCCCTTGGGCTGGTTGGATCGTGGAGATCGTCGCTCGGTCGCCGTGATGATCACGGCGGATGGTCGGGGCGTCCATGTTCCGATCGAACCCGCCAGCCTTGCCGACGTATCCCTCCTCGACCTTCTTCGCTCGCTTCCGGGGCTTGATAGCCTTCTTGGGCTCATTACCGGCTCCCGGCGAGACCGAGGATCACGGAGGGGCGAGCGCCACTAGCTCGACCACAACTGATTTCCTACGGACCCTCGCCGGACGGCGAGGGTCTTTCGTTTTTTCGGGAACGCGACGATCCATAACGGAGGACCCAGGGCCATGACCATCACCAAGGGCGACCCGGCCCATCCGCCAAGTCCTGTCGCGCGCGCCGCGACCGAACGCGCGACCCCTCCACCGACGCGGCGCAGCCACGTCCCCAACGAGGGCAGCGCGGAGGCGGCGGCTGTCGAGCGCGCCCGGAAGGGGATGCTGCATGAAGGCCGCGAACTGAAGCGCACCCGGATCGGGGCTGATGTGCTGTGCGAGGCGCTGCTGCGCCAGGGGGTCGAGGTCATCTTCAGCTATCCCGGCGGGGTCATCCTGCCGCTCTACGACGTGCTTGGGGATTACCCGGAGCTCCGCCACGTGTTGGTGCGCCACGAGCAGGGCGGCGCACACGCCGCGGACGGCTACGCCCGGGTGACCGGTCGGGTCGGCGTGTGCATGGGCACGTCCGGGCCGGGCGCCACGAACCTGGTGACCGGGATCGGGACCGCGCTGTTGGACTCCGTTCCGATGGTCGCGATCACCGGTAACGTGCCGAGCGCGCTCATCGGCAAGGACGCCTTCCAGGAAATCGACATCAACGGCATCACTCTGCCGATGACCAAGCACAACTACCTGGTTCGCGACGCCGACGATCTGCCACGCGTCGTCGCAGAGGCATTCCACATCGCCCGGACCGGTCGACCCGGTCCAGTGCACATCGACATCACCAAGGACGCCCTGCAGCAGGAGACCAGGGCCGAGCATCCCACCGATGCCGAGATCGTCGCCGGCCTGCCCGGCTTCCGTCCGAATCTCGACGGGCATGGCCGGCAGCTCAAGCTCGCGGCGGCGGAGATCGCGGCGGCCCGGCGGCCGGTCATCTTGGCCGGCCACGGGGTCCTCCACGCGGAGGCCTGGGACGACCTTCGTGCCTTTGCCGAGAAGACCCAGATCCCGGTTGCCTGGACGTTGCTCGGGATCGGCGTCATCGACGAGACGCATCCGCTGGCCTACGGCTACATGGGGATGCACGGCTGGAAGCACGTCAACCGCGCGATCCAGAGTGCCGACCTGCTGATCGCCATCGGGATGCGCTTCGACGACCGGGTGACCGGCAACGTCCGGACCTACGCGCCGTACGCGCGGATCGTCCACGTCGACATCGATCCGGCCGAGATCGGCAAGAACGTGGCGGTGGAGGTGCCGATCGTCGGGGACGCCGGCCGGGTGCTGCGTGCGCTCACCCCATTGGTCGACCCGGTCGATCCGGCGACGCGCGCCGACTACTTCGCCCAGCTCACCGAATGGAAGGCCGACTCGGTCGCTTCGAGCTGGCACGGGTCCGGCGCCTGGCGCGACGGGCTGCTGTCGGCCGACTATGTGATCGAGCGGATCGGCGAGCTGACCGAGCACGAGGCGACCTATGTGGCCGACGTCGGCCAGAACCAGATGTGGCTGGCCCGCTACGCCGGGTTCCGCCACCCGAACACCCACGTCAGCTCCGGCGGGCTCGGGACGATGGGCTTCTCCGTGCCGGCGGCGATGGGCGCCGCGCTCGGGCGGCCCGACCGCGAGACCTGGGCGATCACCGGGGACGGCGGCTTCCAGATGACTTTCCAGGAGCTGATGACCCTGGTCGCGGACCACATTCCGGTCAAGATCGCGCTGCTGGACAACAAGAAGCTCGGGATGATCCGCCAGTGGCAGGAGATCATCTACGCCGGCAACTATCACTCGGCCAACCTGCCCGGACCGGACTTCGCTAAGCTCGCCGACGCGTTCGGGATCCCGGCCTTCCGGGCACGGACCCCGGGCGAGGTCGATGACGCCATCCGCGCCGCGCAGGCGGTCGACGGACCGGCCCTGATCTGGTTCGAAATCGCCGAGGAACAGAACGTCTTCCCGATGATGCCGGCGGGCAAGGGCCTGTCCGACCTGATCGAGAAGTGGGGTGGGGCGGAGGAATGAGCGCCGATCCTGCCTCGAACGGGCGAGTCTCGGCCAGCACGTCACCCGCCGCTCCCTCGCCAGCCGCGCCATCCGCGGCGCAGCCGGCACACGGGATGCCTGCACACAGCGCCCCGCCGCCCAGGGCGCTTCCCGGTGGCGGCGAGACCCGTCGGCACGTCCTCGTCGCTGTCGTCCTCAACAAGCCGGGCGTGCTGAACCGCGTCGCCAGCCTCATGCGGGCGCGCAACTTCAACATCGACTCGCTTGCCGTCAGCCATACCGACAGCGACGACGTCAGCCGCATGACGATTACGCTGCATGGCGATGACGTCGCCGTCGAGCAGGCGGCCAAGCAGCTCTACCGCTTGATCGACGTGCTCAAGGTCCAGGATGTCACGTCCGAGCCGACGATCCAGCAGGAGCTGGCCCTGGTCAAGATCCGGGCCACCGACTCGAACCGGTCGGAGGTGCTCAAGCTCGTGGAGCTCTCGCGCGGCCGGGTCGTGGACCTGGCCGACGGCTCGGTCATCGTGGAGGTGACCGGCACCGAGTCCGAGATCGATGCGTTCGTGGCGCTGGTCCGGACCTACGGCATCAAGGAGTTGGTCCGCACCGGTGCCGTCGTCATGGCGCGGGGCTCGGGATCCATTGAGGAGGCAATCAAGCGATGACCGCCAGGATGTACTACGACAACGACGCGGATCCCTCGGCCCTGGCCGACCAGACGGTCGCGATCATCGGCTACGGCAGCCAGGGGCACGCCCACGCCCTCAACCTCCATGAGACCGGCGTGGACGTCGTCGTCGGGCTCGCCCCCGGATCGCGCAGCCGGGCGCTCGCGTCGGAGGCGGGCCTGCGGGTGATGGACGTCTCCGACGCGGTCAAGGCCGCCGACGTGATCATGATCCTGGTCCCCGACACCGCCCAGAAGGCCGTTTATGACGCCGAGATCGCGCCCCATCTGCGGCCGGGCCAGCTGCTGATGTTCGCCCACGGCTTCAACATCCATTTCGGGCGGATCGATCCGCCGGGAATCGTCGACGTCGGGATGATCGCCCCGAAGGGACCGGGCCACCTCCTCCGCTCGGTCTACCAGGCCGGCGGCGGCGTACCGGCGCTGTTCGCGGTCCATCGCGACCAGTCGGGCACGGCCCGCGCCCGGATCCTGGCCTACGGGCGGGCGATCGGTTCGACCCGCGCCGGCGTCCTCGAGACGACCTTCGCCGAGGAGACGGAAACGGACCTGTTCGGCGAGCAGTCCGTCCTGTGCGGTGGCACCGCGGCACTGGTCAAGATGGCCTTCGAGACGCTCGTCGATGCGGGCTACCAGCCGGAGCTCGCGTATTTCGAGACGATGCACGAGCTCAAGCTGATCGTCGACCTGATGTATCGCGGCGGCCTCAACTTCATGCGATTCAGCGTCAGCGACACGGCCGAGTACGGCGACTACGTGTCCGGCCCGCGGATCATCGACGAGCACGTCCGAAGCACGATGCGGGACGTCCTCAAGGAGATCCAGGACGGCACGTTCGCCAATCGCTGGATCGCCGAGAGCGACTCCGGGCGGGCCGAGTTCAACCGACTTCGGCAGGCGGACCGCGACCATCCGATCGAGCAGGTCGGGGCGCGGCTGCGCGCGCAGATGCCGTTCCTCAACCCGGTCGAGGTGCAGGCCGGGCAGGTCCAGGCCGCGGCCAGCACGCCGGGGGCCTCCAGGTGAGCGCGGAACGGGCGCGCTCACGCCCTATCCCGCGGCCCGCCGGGCCGTTCGTGCCGGCGGGCAGCGTGCGCATCTTCGATACCACCCTGCGCGATGGGGAGCAGGCACCCGGCGCCGGCCTGACCGCGGCGGAGAAGCTCGAAGTCGCTCGACAGCTGGCCCGGCTCAAGGTCGACGTCATCGAGGCCGGCTTCCCGGCCGCCTCGCCCGGCGATTTCGAGGCGGTCCGGCGGATCGCCCAGGAGACCCGCGGTGGGATCGCCGTGGCGGCGCTCGCCCGCTGCAAGGACGGCGACCCGCAGCGCGCGATCGACGCCATAAAGATCGCCGAGCGGCCCCATCTCCACGTCTTCATCGCGACCAGCGACATTCACCTCAAGCACAAGTTGCGGATCGATCGCGACACCGCCCTGGCCGAAGCCGTCCGCTGGGTCCGGTACGGTCGCGAGCAGCTCGGTCGCGACGCGGAGATCGAGTTCTCGGCTGAGGACGCCTCGCGCACGGATCTCGACTTCCTGCTCCAGATCTACGAGGCGGTCGTCGAGGCGGGCGCCTCCACGGTCAACATCCCGGACACCGTCGGGTACGCCATCCCGTCCGAGTTCGGGGACCTGACCCGGCGCGTCGTGGAGCTCATCGGTGGCCAGGCCACGGTCAGCGTCCACTGCCACAACGACCTCGGCCTGGCGACGGCCAACACGATGGCCGCAATCCAGGCCGGCGCCCGCCAGGTCGAGGTCACGATCAACGGCCTCGGCGAGCGGGCCGGCAACGCCTCGCTCGAGGAGGTCGTGATGGCGCTGCGCACGCGACCCACCCAGTTCCCCGACCTCGGCTCCGGCGTCGTCACCGAGCAGCTGACAGCAGCCAGCCGCCTGGTCAGCTACCTGACCGGGTTCGCCATCCAGCCGAACAAGGCGATCGTCGGAGGCAACGCCTTTGCCCATGAGTCCGGGATCCACCAGGACGGCGTGATCAAGAACCCGCTGACCTACGAGATCATGACCCCGCAGTCGGTCGGGTTGACCGGCAGCCAGCTGACGATCGGCAAGCTGTCCGGGCGGCGCGGCCTGCAGGGCAAGCTCCGAGAGCTCGGCCACGAGCTCGAGGGCGAGGCGCTCGACGAGATCTACCGCCAGGCGGTCGCCCTCGCCGACGCCAAGAAGGAGGTCACCGACGCCGACCTGCTCGCGCTGGTCGAACAACGCACGTCGGAGGTCCCGGCCTCCGTCAGCCTCGTGGGCTGGAGCGTGACATCGTCGCGTGGTGGCAATGCGACCGGCACGGTCAGCCTCACCGTCGACGGCGAGGAACGGACCGCCGAGACGACCGGGAACGGCCCGGTCAACGCGCTGTTCGGCGCCGTTGATGCGGCCTTGCAGCCGGTCCTCGGCTGGCACCCGACCCTGACCGAATACGAGCTCAAGGCGGTCAGCGCCGGCGAGGACGCCCAGGGCCAGGCGCTGGTTCGCTGCCGACGATCCTCGGACGAAGGACCCGGCGCCCTGGTCGTGACCGGGCACGGGTTATCGACCAACATCATCGAGGCCTCGCTCGACGCGTATGTCGTCGCCGTCAACAAGCTCCATGGGGCGGAGATCAACGGCGTCAACGTGGCCTTCGTCTCCCCGCGCCAGGGCGAGGGCCTGCGGTGAGCGACCGACCGGTCTACCGGATCGCGACCATTCCCGGCGACGGGGTTGGGCCGGAGGTGGTAGCTGCCGCTTGCCGCGTCGTCGACGCGGCCGGCGAGCGGTTCGCCTTCGAGGTCGACTGGTCGGAGCATGCCGCCGGCGGGGCTGCGATCGACGCGTACGGAGTCGCGATCCGCGACGAGGACGTCGCCGCCTGCGGAGCCGCCGATGCGATCCTGCTCGGGGCGGTGGGCGGCCCGAAATGGGACGACCCGAAGGCGGCCGTCCGCCCGGAGCAGGCGCTGTTCAGGCTGCGCGGCGCGCTGGGCCTCTTCGCCAACCTCCGCCCCGTGACCGTCCATCCGACGATCGCGGCGTCGGCGGCACCGGTCCGCGCCGAGCTGCTCGAGGGCGTCGATCTGCTGATCGTCCGCGAGCTGACCGGGGGACTCTATTTCGGGGCGCGGACCGAGGCGACCGGCGCCCCTGGTGAGCGCCACGCCAGCGACACGCTCCCGTACTCGGAATCCGAGATCCGCCGGGTCGTCCGGCTCGCGTTCGAGCTGGCACGCTCCCGACGCGGCCGGCTGACCAGCGTGGACAAGGCGAACGTGCTGGCCACCTCGCGCCTGTGGCGGACCGTCGTCGAGGAGATGCGGTCGGAGTACCCGGACGTTGAGGTCGGTCACCAGCTCGTGGATTCGTGCGCGATGCTGCTGATCAAGCAGCCGGCCCAGTTCGACGTCCTGGTGACCGAGAACCTGTTCGGCGACATCCTCTCCGACGAAGCGGGGGTCCTGGCCGGATCGCTCGGGATGCTGCCATCGGCCTCCCTTGGAGAGCGCCGAACGGCGTACGGCACCTTCGGGCTGTATGAGCCGATTCACGGGTCCGCGCCGGACATCGCCGGTCAGGACCGCGCCAACCCGATCGGGACGATTCTGTCCGCGGCCATGCTCCTCCGACTGTCGCTGGGCCGCCCGGACGCGGCCGACGCGATCGAGGCCGCGGTCGATGCCGCCCTGGATGCCGGCTGGCGGACGGGCGATATCGCCGCAGCCGGTCAGCCCGACGAACGGCTCGAGGTCGTCGGCACGACGGCACTCGCGAGCGCGGTGGTCAACGCGCTGGCGGCGGGTGCGGCGGCGAGCGTGCCCGCATGAGCGCCCCGGTCCCCGATGCCCCCGTCGTCCTCTACGACACGACCCTGCGCGACGGCACCCAGGGCGAGAACATCACCCTGTCGCTGGCCGACAAACTGCG
>JAUSJS010000333.1 GCA_030647575.1 Candidatus Limnocylindrales bacterium
GAAATCCTGCTGGCCGCCGACCGGGCCTGCTACGTGGCCAAGCGCGACGGTCGCGACCGCGTCGCAACCGCCGCCGACGGCTTGGCCCTGGCTTCGGAGTTCTCGCTGCAGGAGCCCACCCCGGTCGACTCCACGGTCCTGCCCGAGGCCGACTGAGCGACTGGCGCCCGGCCCGGTCGCGTCGTCACCGATCTGCGGTCGCATGCGTCACCATCCCAGGAATGGACGCTCGCTGGCGGTTCGGATTCGTGCTCGCCATCGTGGTGGCCGCCTGCATCCCGACCCCCGCCAGCCGGGTCACGCCAGCCGGCGGCGACTCTGGCGAGATCCCGAGCTCCACGGCCGCCGGCCCGGCCACGCCGGCGCAGCGGTCCCCGGGCGCGGGTCCGAGCGCCACCCCGTCGTTCGTTCGGCCGACTCCGAACCCTAGTCCAACGTTTCTCGTCTACGAGGTCCGAGCCGGCGAGTCACTGACCTCGATCGCGCGCCTGTTCGGCACGACCGCTCGCAGCATCGCCTTCTGGAACCGGGCTCGGTATCCGTCGCTCGACCCGGATTCGGAGGCCTACGAGCCGAACCGGATCGAGGTCGGCTGGACGCTGCTGCTGATTCCAACCGAGGTCGTCGACGAGGACGAGCTGCCCGATCTCACGCCAACGCCGACGCCGACTCCGGCCTCTCCGACGCCCGGGGCGAGCAGCAGCCCATCCTGACCGCCGGCGCTATCGTGTGGCGATGAGCCCAACCGACCCGGCTGCGCCGCGAATCATGGTCACCATCGCGGCCAGCGCCGACAGGCACGATCCCGAGATCGCGCGGCGCAGGAACGAGCTGTACCCAGCAACCCTCGTCCGACATGGCGCCGAGCCGATCGTCCTCGACGAAACCTCGACACCGGCCGAGCGGACCTCGGCGTTCGCGGCGATGAACGCGCTCCTGCTCAGCGGCGGCGCGGACCTGGATCCGAGCCGGTACGGCCGCCCAGGCCAGGGCGCGACCGATGTCGAACCGGGTCGGGATGCCCTCGAGGCCGAGGCATGGGCTGCGTCGCAGGCGAGAGGTCTGCCCGTCCTCGGCATCTGCCGCGGCTTCCAGGCCATCAACGTGTTCTCCGGGGGAACCCTGCTCCAGCACGTCGACGGGCACATCGGGGCGAGCTGGGGGCACGGCGTCGCGAAGACCCATCCGCTTCGCGTGGCGCCGGGCACGCGCCTGGCCCGGATCCTCTTCCCGACCAACGCGCGCGGGGGCGTGCTGCAGGTGAACACCTACCACCACCAGGGCGTCAGGGCCGCGGACCTTGCGCCCGGTCTCATTGTGAACGCCTGGGCGAGCAGCCCGGCCGGCGATATCGTGGAGGGTCTCGAGGCGGCCGACGGGCGGTTCCTGATCGGCATCCAGGCGCATCCGGAACGGACCGAGTCGACGCCGGCCGCCTTCGAGCGCCTCTTCGCCGTCTTCGTCGACGCCGCGCGAGGGCCCCTCCGCCGGCGCTAAGGCAGACGGTGGCCCGGGCTCAGCGACCGGCCAGGTCGATCAGGAACGGTGGCGTCCAGATCGACGAGATGCTGGTCGTGAAGCCGGCGATCGTCAGCGTCAGTGCCAGCGCCGCGAATCCGAGCAGGATCAGCCAGTCCGTACGGTCGAGCGCGAGGTGCCGCAGCCAGGTCCGCCGCCCGGTACCGAAGGCACGAAGGTCCATCGCGTCGATCGTGTCCTCGGCCCCGGCAATGGCGTTGACGGTCAGCGGCGTCAGCAGCGGGGCGATGCCGCGCAGCCTGGCGATCGGCCCGCCCCGCTTCGCCGTCGGATCGTGGCCCCGGATGCGCTGAGCGTCGATCGTCTGCTGATAGTCGACGGACAGGGACGGCAGGAACCGGAAGGTCAGGTCCACCCCGACCGCGAACTTCTCCGGAATGCCCAGGCGTGCGAAGGTCACGCCAAAGTCGGCGGGCGCCACGCAGAATGCGACCGGAAATCCGACGGCGACCATTGCCACGTAGCGCATCCACTGGGATGCCGCATACGTCAGCGACTCGGCCGAGACCACGGTGCCGATGATCGGCAGCGTGAAGAACGGGTGGACCACCACGCCCTCGAGTCGGTTGCCGGTCAGGATCGTGTTGACCACGACGACGATGGTCAGCAGGGTCAGCGCGGCGATCCAGTTGCGACGTACGTCGGCGAAGCGAATCCCGGCCGTGCGGTAGTAGAGCAGCGCAAGCAGCAGGAGAGCCGCCATGATCCGCCCGTCCCAGACCTGGATCGCCGCGATGATGAACAGCACGACGACCAGGACAAGGACGCGGGGGTCGCGGCGTGCGAGCCACGACCCCCGTCCCAGATAGCGCGGGGCAATGTTCACGGTCGGCGATCCGGCCGTGAAGCCTCAGCGGCCGAGTTGCTCCTTCACCGGTTCCCAGGCGTAGACCAGGATCGGCACCAGGATGGCCACCGTGATGACGTCGGCGATGACGACCGGGACGTAGCCCGTCGTCAGGAGCGAGTCGAACGACGAGCCGCCGACCCAGATGTCGCTGAACACGAACAGGAAGCCGATGACCGAGCCGACGACCCCGGCGATCGCGCCGCCGAGGGCGCGCCGACTGATCGGCCCGTCCATCATGCTGGCGAGGTACAGCGGAGCGAGGCCGGCAACGAATCCGACGAACCCGTTGGCCAGGCTCCAGTTCCAGTAGGTCAGGAAGCCGTAGCCGTTGAGCTGGTCGCCGATCGAGTTCCCGACGAAGCCGACGAACAGCCCGACGATCGGCCCGAACGCGTACCCGAAGAAGGCGACCAGGCTGAACGCCGGCCGGATAGAGACGTTCGTGGTGCCTGGTAGCAGGAAGCTGAACAGGCTGAGAACGCCATAGAGCGCCGCGCCGATGGCGGCATAGACGATGGTTCGCGACGTGACCTCCCAGAGGTTCGAGCGCGACATGGTCATGGTGGACATTGATCCCTCCTACTCCTATCCCTCTCCAGAATTAGTCAGGGAGCGTCGACGCCGACCCTCCTTCCGCGCCAACCGGTGCGGCCTGCTCGGATGCGACGATCCTGAGCGCCAGCGACTCGGCATCGAGGAATCCGTCATCGCGCCCGCCCCAGCGCGCGTTCGCCTGCATCAGAGACGTGGGCGTCAGGTTGC
Source organism: Candidatus Limnocylindrales bacterium (assembly GCA_030647575.1). GTDB lineage: Bacteria > Chloroflexota > Limnocylindria > Limnocylindrales > CSP1-4 > SPCO01. The sequence goes on from JAUSJS010000333.1 coordinate 3,152, forward strand.
ATGCCCTCCAGCGCGCCTCGTCCACGATGATCTCCTTCGGGGGTCCGTCGGCGACGATCCGACCGTCCCTGAACAGCAGGATACGGTCCGCGTGCGTCAATGCAAGGTCTACGTCGTGGGTAATGAAGTAGACACTCTCGAGCCCGGGGATTGCCAGGACCTCGCGCATGAACGCCTCGGCCGTCTGGTGATCCTGGCCGGCTGACGGTTCGTCGAGGATCAGGGTCGCCGGTTGGAGAGCGAGGGCGATGGCCAGGGCGAGCCGTTTCTGCTGCCCGAACGAGAGCGTCAGGGGTGGTCGTTCCAGGATCCCCTCGAGGCCGTCGAGCGCCGTCCGGCGCAGGCAGTCGGCGATCAACGCGTCGAAGGTCGCCGGGTCACGACGGAGATTCGTCGGGCCGAAGGCAAGCTCTTCGCGCACTGTCCGGGCGAAGAGCATCTGGCTCGGGCTCTGGAAGACGTAGCCGAAGATCGTCGCCAGGCTGGCGGTGCCGCGCCCTTTTGCGTCGACGCCATCGACGAGGATCCGACCGGCGCTGACCGGGAGCAGCTGCATCGCCGTCCGGAAGGCGGTCGTCTTGCCGGAACCGTTCGGCCCGAGCACCGCGACGACCTCCCGGCGACCGAGGCTGGCGTCCACGCCGTGGAGGATCTGATGGTCCCCGATCGACGCGTCGACCGCCCGGAATTCGAGCCGCGCTGGACCCTCGGCAGATTCATGATCGGCGTCGGACGGCGCAGGTGCGTGACGCGGCTCGGTCCCGTCCCCCGCCGCGGCCGCGAGCCCGCCGGCCCTGGCCCGTTCGAGGACCACGTCGAACGAGAGCTTCACCGCCCGGGGATCGGCGATCCGCAGGAATCCGTCGACCGGGCCCACGTACCGGGGCGCGCCCGCGTCGAGGTAGAGGACCCGATCGGGACGCAGCTCAAGCGCCTCCTCGACCCGATGCTCCACGATGATGACCGCGTTCCCCCGGTCGGCCAGCGCGCGCAGGATCGCCAGTAGTCGGGCCGCGCTCAGCGGATCCAGGTTGGCCAGCGGCTCGTCGACCACGTAGAGCCGGGGTCGCATCATCAGGATGCCGGCCATCGCCAGGAGCTGGCGCTCGCCGCCTGAGAGCGCGGCCGTCTCCCGCCCCAGCAGCGGCTCGATACCGGCCTGCTCGGAAACCAGGCGGACCAGCTCGCGGATCTCGTCACGGGGGACCCCCAGGTTCTCGGGGCCGAAGGCCAGCTCGGCCTCGACCGTCGCTCCAACGATCTGCTTGCCCGGGTCCTGCAGGACGGTACCCACGGTCAGCGCGATGTCGCGGAGCTTCAGCTCGGTGGTCGGCCGGCCCTCGAGGCGAACCGATCCGCCGAGCTCGCCCGGATAGGCATGCGGGATGAGGCCGTTGATGGCTCGGATGAGCGTGCTCTTGCCGCAACCGGACGGCCCGGCGACCAAGATGACCTCACCGCGAGTGACGGTCAGCGAAACGTTTCGGATCGCCGGTTCCGTGGCTCGCCGGTAGCGAAAGGTGAGGTCCTCGACCTCGACGAGCGGCGTGTTATCGGACATCGGGTGAGCGGCCGGCTGCGGTCAGGCCGGGCGGATCCGGACCGGCCGGTCCAGGGCCAGGCGGAGTCGCGCGGCCGCATCGCCCTGGTTGTCGGCCAACGCCAGGTGTCCTTCCGAATCCGCGTAGAGCAGCGACGATCCGACGGGGACATCCCCGAACGTGCGCGCCCAGACCGTGCGCTCCTCGACCGCGGGGGCGCCGTCGTGGGCCGGGAACTCGAGCGCGAGCGGTCGGCCGGACGTCAGCGGCCCGATGGCCGCCTCGAGGTCGGCGGGCACGCCGGCGAAGGTAGCGTTGCCGTAGATCAGGATCTGGACGATGACCGATTCGAGGGCGCCGTCGCGGACGGTCGGCTTCACCTGGGGAAGGCGCACAAGCTTCTCCACGGGAACCGCCGGGCCGACCGACTCGTAGGGCACCCCCGCGGCGAGATGGCCGGCCACGGGGGCGAAGATGTCGCGCCCGTGGAAGCTGTTCGAGATACCGTCGAGCATCAGTTCGCGGTTCTCCAGGGACCGGGCCTCGACGATCCCACCGAGTGCCTCGCCGGCCTCGATCAGGAGCCCGTTGTCCGGGCCGATCAGGATGTCGCCGCGGGCCGTCCGGAGGGCGATGGCCAGCCGGTCCGTGCCCACCCCCGGGTCGACCACCGCGAGGTGGATCCCGACCGGCATGTACGGCAGGGCAAAGACGAGCGTGCCGGCGCCGTCATGGATCGAGTAGCGGGGCACCTGATGGGAGATGTCGATGATGTTGGCGTCCGGACAGAACCGGAACATCACGGCTCGACAGACGGCCGGGGCCGCAGGCCCGAAGTCGGTGGTGAAGGTGATGACGGGGCGCACCCGCGGATGGTACCCGCGCGGCCCGCGCGCCGGCCAGACATGTCAAAGCGGCGCCGGGAGGAGGTACGGCGCCGCTTCGACGGGTAACCCTGACGGCGGAAGGAGAGAACGCCGTCCAAGGCCGGATGGAATCGATGGTCAGTGCGGGAGCTTGTGATCTCCGTCGTCGCCGCCGAAACGGCCGATCTGGTGCAATCGCTGAAGAAAGAGCAGCTGGTTGAGCTGGGGCAGCGTCCAGCGCAGGTCGGTGGTGGGCAGACCGTACAGGAAGGCGGTCAGGCTGGCCGCCTCATCCGGCGTCATGCCCTTCATCTGGAGCAGCCGCCAGACCGCTCGTGGCGCCGGCGTCGGCGCCGGCGTCGGGGCCGTTGGCTGCTCCGGGCTCAGCGTCGAGGTGGTGACCTCGGAACCAGGTCCGCCCGCGGAGGCCGCCGCGGCCAGTGCCAACGGCGAGCCTGGGCGAGATGATCGCCCGCGATCCCGTGATCCGCGCTGCGCCTGGCCGGCCATGTGTCACTGTTCCTCGATCCACTGTCACTGCACCCTGTTCGATTGAGTGCGGTACGCGAATGCTCGGCGCCCCCGGCGGCCACGGCGATGACCCGGCGGTCCCATGCCCGGCTGGTACTTGCGCCGCGATGGCACCGAACGCAGCGCCCCGCCCGATAGACTCTCCGGGTGCGGGTTCGCAACTTCGAGCTCCGACTGATCGGCAGCGCACTGGTCGCATGCTGGACGGTATCCGGCGGGCTGATCCTGCTGACCTATCGACCGGGCGGCCCGTTCGATCTGATCGTCGGACTGACGACCCTGGGGCCGATCGCCATCGCCATGGCGGGCGTCGTCCGGCCGCCAGTGGCCCGGGGCGATCGAGCCTTCTCGGCGATGGTCTGGCTCGGGATCGTGGGACTGCTCTGCCTCGTCCCATCGATCGTCGGGGTCGTCGATCAGCTGACGGCGTTCGGATCGCAGACGCTGCTCCCCTCGATCGAGGCCGCCTACCCCTGGCTGGTCGCGCTCCTGGCAACCAGCCTGTTCACCGGCTTCGGGGTGGCTCGCCGACTGCATGGCGGGGCCGCGTTGCGCCGCCACCGGCTCCTCGCCGGTGTTGCCATCGCGGCCCTCGCGACGGGCCTTTCCGGTGCGGCATTCGGGGCCGTCGCGGTCGCGAACGACATCGCGCTGCGCGACAGGACGCCCACCAGCTCGCGCTTCGGCCCGACCGCCAGCGCCGACCAGCCACCACTCTGTGACATGCCGCTGGCGACCGGGCCGACGGCCCGGCTGCAGCTCGAGCTGAACGGAACGGTGGACCTGCGGCCGATCGGTTCGGTCGACCTCTCCGGCCTCCGCGTCGACCGCGACTTCCGCTGGCTCGCCTATGTTGCGACCAGCCGCCAGCTGGGCGAGTACGGATCGGCGCGGACCGGCGATCGGGCCTGGGTCCGCACCCCGGCGCTCGGCTGGCGTCCGGTCCCGGCGGGCTCCGTCAGCGCCGACACGCTGGACCTCCAGGCCGTGGCGGCCGCTCTCACGCCGGACTACCGGGCGACGGCCGAGGATCGCGGCGTGGAGGTCCTCGAGGGCGCCCGCGCCCGGCGCTGCCGGGTGGCTGTCGACGGCGAGACCTTCGAGGCGGCCTTTCCGCAGGTCCGCTGGCTGGTCGGATCGGCGGATCTGCACCGCTGGCGCGGCCAGCTCGACTACTGGGTCTTCCTCGACGGCCAGGTCGGCCAGGTCGCGGGCAGCGCCAACGGTGAGGCCGCGGGCGTCGTGCCCGATGCTCTCCAGGGGACGGTCGAGGTTCTGCTCACCGCCACGGAGCGCGGCCGCAGCTTCGTCGTCTATCCTCCGACCAGATGACGATCGACGACGGGCGCGGGCGGTACGCGACGAAGCGCGACCGGCTGGCACGGATGACCCGCCTCGTCTCGATCCTGCAGGCCCACCCCGATGGAATCCGGACCGCCGAAGTCGCCGCGCGAGTCGGCATGTCCGTCCGCACGGTCTACCGGGACCTGCGCGCGATCGACGAGGAGATCGGTGTACCCGTCTGGGCGGAGGGCGGTCGCTGGGGGATCGACCAGGAGAAGGCGTTCCTGCCCCCGCTGAAGCTGACCCAGGGCGAGGCGATGGCCGTCGTCCTGTCGGCGCGATTGATGGTCCGCTATGCAGACAAGTACGACCCGGACCTGGCAGCGGCATTTGAGAAGCTCGAGCAGGGGCTGCCGCCCGCGCTGGCGGAGCACGTCGAGCGGACCCTGGACATCCTATCCAAGGCACCGCGCGACGAGCATTTCAGTGCGAACGTCCGACTCCTCACCAAGGCGTGGGCGGAGCGGCGCGTCGTCACCATCGACTACGAGCCGGCGCACTACGACGGCGGCGCCGCGCCACGGCGGGCGACCGTCCGCCCATATCTGCTCGAACCATCGCTTCAGACGCACGCCCTCTATCTGATCGGTTTCGACGAGGAGCGAGCGGCGATCCGAACCTTCAAGGTCGAGCGGATCCGGACCACGGCCCTGACCCCGCGGACGTTCGAGCCGCCCGATCCGGCGGCCACCACGACCTCCCTGCGCGCGGCCTGGGACATCATCGCGGACCAGGAACCCGTGGAGGTCGTGCTACGCTTTGCCCCGCGTGTGGCTTCCCGGGTCCTCGAAGCGACCTGGCATCCCACGCAGACCGTGGCCACCGATATGGATGGCTCGCTCCACTGGCGCGCCACGGTGTCAGGCACCATCGAGATCCGGCTGTGGATCCTGGCCTGGGGCGACGACGTGGAAGTCCTGGCGCCGGCTTCGCTCCGGGCGGATGTCGCCGCGACGCTGCGCCGTGCTGTCTCATGCTACGAGGACGTGCGCCCACGATGATCCGGCGGCACCCGTTCCGGGCGGTGAACCTGATCAGCGACCCGATCCACGGGTACGTCGAGTTGACCAAGCGCCTGGAACGGGCCGAATCGGCGGCGGCCGATCTGCCCGACGAGGACGTCGCCGAGGAGGATCTCCTCGACACCGCGTGGCTGCAGCGATTGCGCCGGATCAGCCAGCTCCAGAGCGCCCGCTGGGTCTTCCCAACCGCCGAGCACTCGCGCTTCACTCACGGGCTGGGGGTGATGCACGAGGCCGGGCTGTGGGCCCGCTCCCTCTATCCGAGCCTGCGCCGGGCGCTTCTCGCCGCGGGCCAATCGGTCCCGTCCGAAGGGCTGGCGGTCGAGACGCTGCGGATGGCCGGCCTGCTCCACGACGTGGGCCACGGGCCCTTCGCCCACTTCTTCGACGACCACGTGCTGGCGGCCTTCGACGCCCCGGTCGACCCGCGGCGCGCCAGCGGCAAGCGGCTCACCCACGAGGACCTGTCGCAACAGATCATCGAGGACGAGCTGGGGCCGCTCATTCGGGGCCTCCGCCGAGCCCCCGGCGCAGACCCGGAGCGCGATGCCTTCGGGGACGGTGAATCGGTCGACCCGGCCTGGGTCTCATACCTGATCGCCAAGCCGGCCCTGGCGGATCCATCGATGCCGCTCTGGGTGCGCTGGCTGCAGCCGCTCCTGTCGGGCGTCTTCACGGTTGACAACCTCGACTACGTCCGGCGCGACGCCTACCTGACGGGGGTGGCCGTTGGTCCCGTGGACGTGGAGCGGCTGCGCCGCTATGCCTTCATCTCCGAGCGCGGCCTGACCCTCTATGAGCCGGGCCTGGCAGCCCTCGAGATGTTCCTGACCGCGCGACGGTTCATGTACCAGCAGGTCTATTTCCACCGAACGGTCCGGGCCATCGACCTCGACTTGGCCGATGTCTTCGGCGTCTCCATCCGGGCCATCTTCGGGGACGACTCACCGGCCGAGCGCTTGAGTGCCTATGCCGATCTCGACGAGTACGCGCTGCTCCACCAGGCGGCCCGCTGGGCACGGGGGGAGGACATCGCGGGGTCCGGGGCACGGGGGGAGGACATCGCGGGGTCCGGGCCGCACGCCCCGGGCGACCACCGCGTGCCGGCCGCCGTCGCCGACGCCTGGCGGGCGATCCTGCTCCGCCGCCCGAGCTGGCGGGCCGAGGCCGAGGTCCGAGCGGAATACGAGGCAGGCCACCAGCCAACCGCGCTCATCGCGGGACTGGGCGCTCCGGAGCCTGGGCGAGTCGCGATCGATCTTGCCATCGTCGACGCACGGCCGGCCGACGTGGCCCCTGGGGAGGTGCCGCGACTGGCGATCGAGATGCGTGACGGCTCGGCCGGGCCGACCCTTGCCGAGGCACTAGGGAGGCTGCCCGGCTACGCCCTCATCGGTCGCCGCTACCGGCATTCCGGCTGATCCCGACGGGCGCGACGTGGTTCGATGACCCGGAGCATGCGGCGACGGGTGAAGCGACGCCGGCATCGCCGGCCCACGGCGCGTGGCGTCGCCGATCTGACCGGCGTCATGACTCCCAGTCTTACAGCCGGGGGATCAGCGCCGCTACCGGCGGGTTGAGGCGACTCGCCACGCTTGGGAGCGCGGCATCGAACGTGATCGATGGGTCCACGACGGCCTTGAGACGCTCGATGCCCGCGATCTAAGACCGTGGCTCATACCGAAGCACTCAACGGCCCGCTGCCAGGCCGCCGGGCCATGAGTTCGGCGCATATCCGGCGGTTGGCCAGCGCCACCGGCACGCCGGCTGATCTCCACGAGCGCCGCGGCGCGACGGACTACGGCGCCCACGTCCGCGGCCGCGACGCGCACCGGACGGCGTCCACGTCCCCCGCTCGTCTACTCGGCCGGTGGCTTCGAGCCGCCAGGCGAGTGAGGCGAGAGGCTCGCGCTCGCCTGCGGTTTCGCGCCGACCCGCTCCGGCAGCGCCGGCAACGGGTCGACCCGGGCGATCTGCCAGGCCGGCAGCTTCATCCGCTCGACGGCGCCCGGATCGATGCCGAAGTGGGCGGTCTCCTGCGGGCTGAACAGACCGTAGTGAAGGTGGCAGCCGGAGGCCCGCCCGGTCTTGCCCTCGTAGCCGAGGAGCTCGCCCGCGCTGACGGTCTGGCCCTTCTTGACCACCGTCTTCGACAGGTGCCCATAGATGCTCCGGTAGCCGTTGCCGTC
>JAUSJS010000337.1 GCA_030647575.1 Candidatus Limnocylindrales bacterium
CGACCGCACGTTCGAGCGCGTCGCGCGCCGCCGGCAGCTCGTCGCGCAGCAGATGCCCGCGACCGATGAAGGTCAACGCCCAAGCCTGCACCGCGCCGGCGTCGGCCGCCTCTGCCAGTCGCAGCGCTTCGCGCAGCTCGCGCGACGCGTCGGCGTGTCGGCCGACATCGGTCAAGGCCACGCCCTGCATGGCGTGCGCCCACGCCCGCTCCGTTGGATCGTCCGCGGCGAGCGACACCGCGCGTCGCAGCCAGCGCTGGGCGCGGTCGTAGCGTCCGCGCAGCGTCTCGACGTAGCCGAGTTCGCGGTGAGCCTGCGCCGAAGCCGCATCGGCGCTGATCCGCTCGGCGACGGCGATCGCCTCGTGGAGAATCCCCGCGCCCTCGCCGTCGCGCCCACGCACGCCGTGGACGAGCGCCGACCCGAGCGCCAGCAGCGACCTGCCCTGGAGGTCGGCGTCGCCGGTGTCGTAGGCCCCGGCGACCGCCCCGCGCAGCGCGGCGATGGCGCCGTCGATCGCTCCCGCGTCCATCGCCGCCTGGCCGGCCTCGAGGCGGGCGGCGACGCTGGCCCGTGTGCTCACCCGCTGGCTGCGTCCATGGCCACTCGGGGCATCCGCGGCGAGTATGACGGCCTCACCCGGTTCGACCCCGAGTTCCGTGCGGAAGAGAGCGACGCAGGCATCGCGCTGACGATCCGCGGCTGTCCGGTCGCCGGCGGACGCGTACGCCCGGATCAGCAGCTCCTGGGCATCCTCGTCGAGCCCGTTGGCCGCGACGAGGCGGCCGGCAAGCTCGATCGCGCGCTTCGCATCCCCGATCGCCAGCTTGGCCCGAGCGGCTTCGCGCAGGATGTTGTCGGCCGCGCCCGCCAGCCGGCGGCGTTCGGTCAACAGCCACACCTCGAACGCTGGGCTTGAAGGAAACGTCATGCCTTCCAGCAGCTCGTGGCCGAGACCGGGGATATCGAGCGCCTGGAGCCAGGTGCCGGTGGTCAGCGCGCGAATGTCGACGAATGCTCCCGGGGGGAGCCGCAGGTCCACCCGCTCGCCCCCGATCGAGACGTCCGGGCCGAGGAGGCGCCGCAGCTGTGTGAGGTTCCAGCTGAGCGCGTTGAGTGGATCCTCGGCGTCGGAGAAGAGCAGTTCCGCCAGCCACTCTCGACTGGGCGCCGACTCCGTTTCGATCAGGTAGGTGAGGAGCGCCCACGCCTTGCGTCCGCGGGGGACGGGCTGCCGGACGCCATTCCACTCCACAAACGGTGCATCCAGGAGGTGGATGGCGAGCAGGGCGGGCATCGTCGCAAGTGTGCCACCATTCTTCGGGCGTCCGAGGCGATGAGGAGCACACCCCACATGGCTTGGAGCTGGCGCTTGCTATGCGTCAGATGCTGCCGAAGTCTCGGCCCGGCCGGGCGGCCTTAGTGATGTTCCTCGGTGGAGATGAGACACCTCAGGCGGCCGTGGCCAGGAGCTCCGAGAGGAGGTCGGCCACGCCGGCGAGGGCGGGGACGTGCTCGAACCCCCGGTCGGTGAAGACGGTGCCCTCGAACCGCTCCGCCGGGGTGTGCCAGCCCAGCTGGCCGTGGAGGCGGTGGTAGTTGTAGTACGTCGCGTAGGCGATCACGGCGGCCTCCGCCATGGCGAGGTCCGCGAGGTGCTGGCGGTCGAGGACCTCGGCCTGGAGGATGGCCCAGAAGGCCTCGATCTAGCCGTTGGTCCAGGGCGTGTCGATCTGGGTGCGGATGTGACGCACCGACAGCTCGGCGAGCGTGCGCTGGAAGCGGCTCATCATCGAGCGCGCGATGGCCACGAAGGGCGTGCCGTTGTCGGTCATGAGCGCCAGCGGGATGCCGCACAGCTCGATCGCCTCACCCAGGACGTCGAGGATCGCGAGCGCCTCCTTGCTCGGGACCGCCCGGATGCCTAGCAGGTACCGGCTGTGGTCGTCGACGAGCGCCACGAAGTGGCAGGTGCGGACCGGTCCCGCCTCGGGGCGCAGGTAGAACGGACCCTTGAGGTCGATGTGCCACAGCTCGTTGGGCGCGCCGCGCTCGTAGCGCGGACCCGGGACGCGCGGCGCGCTCGAGCGATGCGTCCCATAGCGGACCAGCAGTCGGTCGACCTGGCCGGGACCGACGTGGACGTCGCGGCGGCCGAACTCCGCGGCGATGCGTCGGCTGTTCCAGTTGGTCAGCAGGCGGACCGTGATGATCACCCGCTCGAGGACCGGGTCGAGCTCGCTCGCCCGGCCCAACCGCGGCGCATCGATGAGGCCCGTCAGCCCCTGCTCCTCGTAGCGCTCCTGCCAGCGATACAGCGTGGCGCGCCCGATGCCGAGCTCCGCGGCGACCTGCGTGGCGGGGTCCCCCGCGTGCCAGCGCCACAGTGCCGCGGCGCGGAGTCGGACCACACTCGCGACGTTCGCAGCGACGCCAGCCTCGAGCGGCCGACCCCCCTGGGTGGCCAGGAACAGGAACCCCGGGCCCGCCTGGTAGTGGTTGCGTCTCGGGAGCCTCCCCGGGTCGGACCGCAGCGGCATGCGTACCCTCCTCGGAGGGCACCGTAACCCGGCGTCTCATCTACACCAGGGAACATCACTTAGCCGCCACTTGCGTAGGCCGGGGCCTTGACATCAGGGTGCCGCGCGATCCAGATTCCTGGCTCGCGGGATGGTTTTCGATCTCGCCACGAACGCGGAGGAGAGACAGGTGCGGTTCATCCAGGAATGGGGCGGGAATATCAAGCGTGGCAAGCAAGTGGCGTTCCAGAAATGGCTCCAGGCGAACGAACCGAAGCTCGCCAAGGTCCACCCGAAGGGCAGCGTTTACCTCGGCACCTTCGCGACGATCTTCTCGACCGAGAAGCACGCCGGCGCGGTTCGCACCTTCGTCGAGCTCGACAGCTACGGCGCGATGGATAAGGCGGCCGCGGCCGCGAAGGACCAATCGAGCGAATACGGGAAGCTCATCCAGGAGTTGACCGAATTCTTCGATACGTCCAACGACGCCGACTGGAGCAACGGGCTCCATAAGGCCGTGGTCGATGCAACGGTCTGGGACACGAAGTAGCGACGGCCGCGCGGCCGCCGACCTGGGTGTTCGATGGCGGAGCCTCTGACCTATCATGTGAACCGACTCGCGCGAGCCGCGAGGTGGTCAAGGGATCGGAGGCGCAGCGATGGGAGCGCATGTTGGCGATCGGATCATCGTGGACTCGGACAAGGTGGGCGTGCCGGCCCGCCAGGGCGAGATCCTGAAGGTGATCCCGCACGAGAGTCACGTGGAATTCCGGGTGCAATGGGACGACGGACGTATGACCGAGATCCGCCCGATCGCCGCCAGCTATCGCATTGTCGCGAAGGTCAAGCGCGCCCGCGGCTGATTGCTCGCGCTAGCGGGCCTGGTCGAGGAGGAGCCAACCGCGCGGGTGCTGCTCAGGGCCCATGTGCTCGACGGCGAGCGATCAGGG
>JAUSJS010000345.1 GCA_030647575.1 Candidatus Limnocylindrales bacterium
AGCCCTGGTATCTCTACGAGGGGACGGGTCGGATTCGCGAGTGGCTGCGGGAATCGACACCGCCACCCTTCTCTTCGCGCAACATCTGGAGCGGCGACCGGATTCTCCGTCGGACCTGACGCTCATCCGCTGAACCAGAGCAGGATCTCCCAGCCGCGGAGCTGCCCACCAAGAGCGGCAAGGACCTGTACGAGTACACGGGCGTCACGCTTGACGGCACCGATCGCACAGGCTACGGTTCCATATAGAACTATGCACGATGCCACCACGCTGCTGCTGTTCGGGTCGTCCGCCGTCCGGCGCGAGATCCTCGCCGCGTTCTTCGCGACGCCCGGCGTCGTCGCCCATCCCCGTGAGCTGGCGCGCCAAGTCCGCCGACCGCCGCAGGTCGTCGGGCGCGAGCTCCGACGCCTGGAGGCGGCCGGGATCCTGACCTCGGAGACGATCGGTCGGGCGCGGCGCTACCGGGTCGACGACGCCTCACCGATCGCCGCCGAGGTCCGCTCGCTCGTCGCCAAGACGATCGGCATCGAGGCGCGCTTGCAGGCGGCACTCGCCACCGTGCCGGGCGTCGAGGAAGCGTACCTGTACGGCTCGTACGCCCGGAGGACGGAGCGGCCGACGAGCGATCTCGACGTCCTCGTTGTCGGCGCCGTCGACCGGACAACCCTGTCCGAGCGGCTCGTGGAGCTCGAGCAGGATCTCGGCCGCGACATCAACGTCACCGCCTACGAGCGCGCCGAGCTCGACGCGCTCGTGCTGGCCGGCGATCCCTTCTTCGCCGACGTGTTCGCGAACCCGCGCATCCGGCTCGTGCCGCCCGAGCGAGCCGGCTGATGCGCTTCCGGACGGTCGAGGAGCTCGTCGCGCTCCGCCTGCTCGAGCCCAAGCCGCCGGATCCGGCCCGGGTCGCGCGCTGGCTCGAGCGCTCGCGTACCGACCATGCCCTCGCGGCTGACGTCCTCACGCGGCTCGATCGCGATCGGGCGATGGCGGTCGCGTACGAGGCCGGCTATCGGGCCTGCGCCGGCCTGCTCATCCTCGCCGGATACCGGGTGACGAGCCAACCCGGCCACCACCGCGCGGCGATCGAAGGCGCAGGAGCCCTCCTCGGCCCGTCGGCCCGACCGCTCCTCCGGCGGCTCGACGCGGCTCGGCGCTTCCGGAACGAGACCCTCTACGGCGACGCCCCGCCCGCACCCGTGGGCGAACTGCGCCAGCTCCTCGTGGACGTGGGGGCCCTGCTCGACCGGCTCGCGGTTGTGCTGCCACCGCCGGACCCGGGGGCGGCGTGATGGACCGCGAACACGCGGGTCGCTTCGCCGCCCTCCTGCGACCGTGGCCCTCCCCGGCGAGCAGGCACCTGCAACCTTTTGCCCCTGTCGTGTCATGTATGTGATGTGACGAACCCGCAAGTTGGCCGCGCCCTGGATTGCGCACGCGCTCGCGCGCTCATCGATGCGTTCCTGCTCGACGAGCTCGGACCGGTCGACGCCGCACGTCTCGCCGCGCATGTCAAGGGCTGCGCAGCCTGCACGGCCCAGATCGGCAGCAGCACGCGCGTCCTGGGGCTGCTGGGCTCGCTGCCGGTCCCCCGCCCGACGCCGGATCTCGACGAGCGGATCCTGGTTGCCGCGCTCGACGACCGCGCCAGTCGCCGCGACCACCGCTCATGGCTTTCGGAGCTTCGCACCCAGGTCATTCGCGGCGCCATGCGCACGACCGGTACCCTCGTGGTCACGATCCTGTCCGTGGCCCTGCTCGGCGGGGCGTTCGTCTTCGCTGCGTCGCAGTTCGTCGCGCCATTCATTTCAAGTGTTACCATCCCGCCAGTGGCGACGCCGACTATCTCGGTTCCGGCTGCCCAAACGGCCGAGCCCGCGACACCGCGAACGAGCCCGGTCGATTCGGCGACTCCGGCACCCGTGATCACCCCGGTCCCGGCAACGCCGGTACCGTCGACGACCCTGGAGCCTTCGATCTCGCCGGAGCCCTCGGCCACGCCTGAGCCCTCGGCGAGCGCGAGCCCGACGCCGGAGCCGACACCGGAGCCGACGCCCACACCAACACCCACGGTGGAGCCGACGCCGAGCGCGACGGCCGAGCCCACCCCCACGCCTACACCCTCCGCATCGCCGACGGACAAGACCAAGCGCACGCCGCCACCGTCGGCGGAGCCAACGCCATCGCCGTAACTGCGAGGCGCGCAGGGCGCGTCTTTGCCGTTCCGGATTTCCGGAAGGCATCAAAGGAAGGCATAGCCGGATCGGGGCAGGGGAAGGAGCAGACGGGCCGATCCGAAACCGAGGGTGCGCCCTCGGCGCAAGAAACCTAGCCCATACAGAGAGGTATACGACTTGAATAGATTTAGGAAGGCGATCAGCGTAGGCATGAGTGCCGCGCTGCTTGCTTCGCTCTTCACAGCCATCGCGGCTCCGGCCGCGCTCGCGACCGCCGGGACGAGCAGCGTCACCGGCCCGGTATCCATCGGACCGAGCCAGACGTCGACTGACCCGATCACGATCAACCTGACGGAAGGTACCGTCACAACGACCGACTGCACCTACAACGCGGCCGGCGGCGGCGTCACCATCCAGCTGTTCGACGCCTCCGGTCTCAGCACCGTCGGATTCTCGGGAACCCCCGCCTTGAGCGGCGCTCCCGGGTCGCTGGTGTCGACGACGGGCTTCCCCCAGCTCGCGACCTTCGGTGCCGGCGTCGCCAACAATCAGCTCAAGCTCTCGTTCGACAGCACTGACGCCACCGCCCCCCCGGCGGGCTCTGAGCCGTTCAGCATCACCGGCCTCAAGATCAAGTCGACGGCAGCGGCCGCCGGCGGGATCCGGATGAAGGTGGTCACGAACACGCTGAGCGTGTCGGGCAACCTGTCCTGCTTCGGCCCGGGCAACGTTACCGTCAAGGGGACCACCACCGCCCCCGTCATCGCGACTGCTATATCGGTACCCGTGACGACCACCGATGCCGAAGGCTTCTGCACGTCAGGCGCCGTCACCCCCCCGGGTGGCGTTCCCGGCTCGAATGGTCTGCTCGCCATCCTCGATGACCCCAGCAACGACAACGTCGGAGTCTCCGTT
>JAUSJS010000350.1 GCA_030647575.1 Candidatus Limnocylindrales bacterium
CGGCGAATCGTCGAGGTCGGCACGGCCTACGGCTACTCGACGCTCTGGCTGGCGCTCGGTCAGCCGGCCGACGGCACGGTCGTGACGATCGACCCCGACCGGTCGCGGACCGATCTGGCCCGCGGCTGGTGGCGCCAGGCCGGTATCGCCGACGACCGGATCACGGTGGTGAACGCTCCGGCCCTCGAGGCCTTCGCGGCGGGGGAGCCCGCGCTGGCGGGCCCGTTCGATCTGGCCTTCATCGATGCCCTGAAGCCCGAGTACAGCGCCTATCTCGAGGCGCTGGTCGGCCGGCTTGCCCCGGGCGCCCTGGTCCTCGCCGACAACGTCCTGTGGAGTGGCCGTGTGTCGGGCGCCCGGCCTGCCGCGGCCGATGACCAGCACACCAACGCGCTGCGCGAGTTCGACGCCGCCGTCCTGGCCGATCCGCGCTTCAACGCCACGATCCTGCCGGTCGGCGACGGGCTGCTCCTCGCCGCCTGGCACGGTTGACCGGACACACAGCCGCGTGGCCATCGCGGTCCGCATCCGACTCTTCGCTATCCAGCGAGAGCTCGCGGGCACGCGCGAGGTGCGCGTGGAGCTCCCGGACGGGGCGGACGTCGAGGCGGCCTGGAACGCCCTGCTGGCGCAGCACCCCGTCCTCGCCCCGGGTCGCAGTTCGCTGCGCTTCGCGCGGAACGGCGACTACGCCGAGCCGACGACGGTGCTGGCCGACGGGGACGAGGTCGCGATGATCCCGCCGGTTTCGGGCGGCGCCTTCGGTCGCGGTCAGCGAATCCTCGAGCTGCGTGAAGTGCCGTTCACGACCGCCATCCTCGGCGAGCTGGCCGACCGTCTGGCCGTGCCGGAGGACGGCGCGTTCGTGGGGTTCCTGGGGAGGACCCGTTCCACGCCCGGAACGCCGGCCCCGGGACAGGAGGCGGAAGCGGCGCGCCACGCCGGTCGCGCGGTCGAGTCGCTCGACTACGAGGCCCACGAATCGATGGCGCTCTCCGTCCTCGGCCTGATCGCCGACGAGGTCGCCGACCGGTTTGGCGTGGAGCGCCTGGCGATCGTCCATCGGACCGGCGAAGTCCCGCTGGGCGAACCGTCCATCGCGGTCGGCGCCGCCGCGCCGCATCGCGACGTGGCGTTTGCGGCGGCACGCTACGCGATCGACGAAACCAAGGCGCGCGCACCGATCTGGAAGGCCGAGCGGTTCGCCGACGGGCATGTCTGGATCGGCCATCAGGCCCGCACCGGCCCGGAGGAGGGAACGTGACGGCAGTCTGTCGGGCCATACTGTCGCGATGCCGTCCCCGCCGCCCTCCCCGCCCCGCCCCCGCGCGCGCCCACGTGACCTCGGCATCGTCATCGGGCGGTTGCCGCCCGGGCCGACCGATTCGATCGTCGACGTGGCGAACGTGCGCGTCGGGCACCAGACGGTCTGGCGCGACGAACCGGCGCCGCCGGCTGGGCGCGGGGTTGCTCGCACCGGGGTGACCGCGATCGTACCGTTCGGCGTCGGTGAGCTTTTTCGCTCGCGTGTTCCGGCCGGAGCCGCCGTCCTCAACGGGGCGGGCGAGGCGATCGGGATCACGAGCATCGGGGAGTGGGGGACGCTGGAGACGCCGATCTTCCTGACCAGCTCGATGGCCATCGGGCGGGTCTACGACGGAGCCGTGGCGGCGCTGGTCGAGCTCGACGAGACCGCCGGCGACAACGATGCGCTCATGCCGGTCGTGGCCGAGTGCGATGACGGCTGGCTCAACACTTCGCGGCGCGTGCAGGTCGACGAGGCGGACGTGCGGGCCGCGTTGGCCGCCGCGCTCGGTCTGGAGGCCGGGCCAACCGCGGGCGGGGCGCTCGGCGCAGGAACCGGGATGATCTGCTTCGAGCTCAAGGGCGGGATCGGCACCGCTTCGCGGATGGTCGAGCCAATCGACCGCCGAACCTCGTGGGCGACGCCGGAACGCCGCCGGAGCAGCTCGAGCGCTCCGACCTACACGGTCGGCGTGCTCGCCCTGACGAACTTCGGTCGGATCGAGCGGCTGACGGTCGACGGGGTCCGGGTCGGTGAGGCGCTGGTGGCGGAAGGTTGGCCGGACACCGGTGCTCGCGGCCGTCGCGAGCGTGGCAGCTGCATCGTCGTCGTCGCCACGGATGCCCCGCTGCTTGGTCCGGCCCTCGAGCGGTTGGCGCGCCGGGCGGGACTGGGTCTGGCCCGAACCGGATCGACCGCTGGCCATGGCTCGGGCGAGATCTTCCTCGCGTTCTCGACCGGGACGCGGATTCCGCGCGGCAGCCAGACGGCAATGCGGACGGTCCAGCTGGTCGACGACGAGTACCTCGACCCGTTCTTCGGCGCGGTCGTCGACGCGACCGAGGCCGCCGTCATGGACTCGCTCTTCCGGGCGGACACCGTGGAGGGGCGCGACGGGCACGTCGTTCCGGGGCTGCCCGTCGAGCGGACCCTGGAATTGCTCTCCGCGGCGGGGCGGCTGGTGCGGTGAGCGACCGGTGGGGCCCGCTCGACCGCCTGGTCGGCCAGGCCGAGGCCCTGGCCGGTGCCTGGGGCGCCCGGGCACGGGCCTCGACCACGATCGGGCAGGAACGCGCGATCCTGCGTCTGTTCGGCGTGTCCGGTGTGGACGCAGCCGGTCGACCACTGGCAGGAACGACCGTCGACCGCTGGCTGGCCGGTGAATCGCGCGGCCTCGGTGCCGGGATCACCCTGCCATTCGCCATGGCACTGCTCGAATACGACCTCGACCCGCAGCAGCTGGCCCTCGACGTGGCCACGGGGGCCGTGGATCTCGCGCTCGAGGCCGCGCTGCTGCGCGAGCCGGATCGGCGGGCCGTGGCCGAAGCCGAAGCCAGCCGCCTGGCCGCCGCCGCGGTCGAGCGGATCGATGCCGAACGGACCGCTCGGCACGAAACGATCGCGCTGCTCGGCGACTCGCCGCGCCCGTGGCTAGGGACAACGCTCCACCAACCTGACGAGGACGCAGCCCTCGAAGAGGCGGCCGTGCTCATCGTTGCCGGGCTCGACCTGATCCGGATCGAGGTGCCGATCGGTCGCGAGCTGGCGGCTCGGCTGAGCGCGGCCGGGCGCGAAGTTCCCGAATGGCGCCCGCGCGAGGGTGCGCGTGGGGCCCCCGGTCGGGAGCTCGCCGATCCGGCGCCGATCGGAAGTCAGCGGGCGCTGGCCTTGCTCCGGCTGGCCGTCGATCGAGCCGCGGCCGAGCGCCAGAAGTATGTCCGCCTGGCCACGGTCATCCCGGCGCTGGGTTCGCCCGAGGGCGCCGTCGTGGCGGCCTTCGAGCGGATCGACCTGATCGCCTCGGACGCGATCGCCGAGATCGTGGCCGACGGCGTCGAGCCGGACCGCGCGCTGGCCGACCATGCCTTCGCCCATCGGCTGGTACGCCGCGCGGGCACCGCGATCGTGGTTGGGCCGGGGCCGCTGGTCGTCGCGCCCGACCTGTCCGCCGGCCAGCCCTCCGACCCGGCCACGCGCGCCGGGCGCGCCCTCGCGCTGCAGCTGATCGGCATCGCCCTTGCACGAGATGACGGCCTACCGGCTGACCAGATCGTGGTTGGTGCGCTGCCGCCCTGGGTCGCCGATGAGCCGGCCCCGGCCGCCCGTGCCATCGCCGAGGTTGCGGTCAGGCGGGCACTCTTCCCCGGCCATCCGTTCGCGTTCGTGGAGCCGGCGGCTGGTCAGCCCGGGTCAGCCCTCTGGCCGTACGTGCAGGCCGCAGCGGCGGTCCACGCCGGCGACCTGGCCTTCGTCCTGCGCCAGTACGACCCATGGGCTGACACTGATGACGCAGAGGTGCAGGGCCTCCGGGCCGGTTCCGCTGTCGCCGCCGAAGCTGCCGCGGCCGCGCCGCCCGGCCCGCTGGCCGGGCTCGCGTTGGAACACGCCCGGTCGATGGTGAACGCCGGCGTCGCGACGCTCGAGCAGCTCGCCGATCATGGCTGGGGAACGGTTGCCGGTGACCGACCGGGTGCCGGACGGGCGTCGGCCCGTGGACTTGACGCCGTCGCCGAGCGCACGGAGTCGTTCGACCCCTTCGAGCCCCTGCTGGGCTCGCGCGGCTGAGGGCACGGCTGGGCGCCGGGTCCGCGCACGTACCCCAGCCACTCAGCCACCAGAGACCGCCGGAATGACGTGCACCACCGCGCCCTCCGCGACGGGCGTCGTCAGGTCCGCCGGCGTGCCGTCGACGAAGACATTGATGTGCGGCCGCAACCGCGGACCCGCCTCGACGAGGCGATCCCGCAGGCCGGGGACGATCGTGTCCAGGGCTTCGAAGACGGCGGCCACGGACTGGCCGGCGACCTCGTAGCGACGCTCGGCGCCGGGAAACAGGGCAAGCAGCGAGCGCGGCAGGAGGACGGTCGCCACAGGCTCAGCCGTCGACGACGACCGCCTCGACAGCCCAGATCTCGGGCAGCGTGTCGGTGATCCTGCGCCAGGAGTCGCCCGCATCGGAGCTGTGCCACAACTGGCCGGTGCTGGTCCCGAACGTGATTCCAACGGGATCCAGGGTGTCGCGGGCCATGGCCTCGCGCAGGACGGACAGGAACGCGTCGTGCTTCGGGAGACCGTCGTCGAGGCGCGCCCAGGTCGCGCCCCGGTCGCGCGTGCGCCAGACGGCGGCGTGGCCGCCGGGCATGAAGCGACCCTGGTCGGCGCCGTTGAGCGGGATGACCCAGGCGCTGTCGGGATCGCGTGGATGGGTCACCAGCGGGAACCCGAACTGGCTGGGCAGGCCCGGCGTGATCTCCTGCCAGCTCGAGCCGCCGTCGTCGGAGCGGTAAGCGCCGCAGTGGTTCTGCTGGTAGAGCGTCTCCGGCTCGCCCGCCGCCGGCGCGAACTTGTGGACGCACTGGCCGGTGATCGGATGCGGGTCGGGCAGGAAGTCGGCTCGGACGCCGCGGTTGCGCGGCTCCCAGGACGCCCCGCAGTCGCGCGTCTCGAAGATGCCGACCGCCGAGATCCCGACCCACATCCGCTCCCGATCGGTGGGGTGGGGGACGATCGTGTGCAGGATCAGCCCGCCGGCACCGGGCTCCCAGGTCGGGCGGGTTGGGTGGTTGGTGAGGCCTTCGACGTGGCTCCAGGTGGCGCCGCCGTCCTGGCTTCGGAAGAGGCCGGCCGGCTCGACGCCGGCAAACAGGGTGGAGTCGATCGCGGCGAGACTCCAGACGCTGCGCATCGACGGACCGTCGTCACCGTAGGTCAAACCCGCCGAGGAATGGGTCCAGGTCTCCCCAAGGTCGTTACTGCGCCAGACCGCCTCGCCGTACCACGGGCTGCCGCCGGCGGCCAGTATCGCGCGGCTCCCGGTGTCCAGGATCAGGTCGTGGATTGGCCAGCCCTCGCACATCGGCCCGCGCAGCGACCAGTGGCGGCGGTTCCCGTCGCTCTCCAGGATGAAGGCGCCCTTCTTCGTGCCGACCAGTAACAGGACTCGCTTCGCCACGTTCGAGGCCTCCCCAGCGCCAGGCGTCCCACGCCGCCGTCGCCGCCGACGATACCCTTTTCGACGCCCAGTGGCGCGATACCGGTTTTGGCGCCTCGTTGTCCGGGAACAAGCAGAGGAGGACGCCCGCCCCGCTTATGGCCATCCCGGTCACTCCGCTCGGGCGCGGGGATGACCGAGCCAGGCTGGGACGGAAATGGCGGAACATGCCTGGCTGGACTCGTAAGGCCGATCCAGGCCGTCCGCCGGGGCGATTGTGCTCAGTCCGGCCCTCCACGGCCATCTCCGACGAGCACGATCGAGCCTCGATGGAGGGCGAATCCTCCCTCCGAGCACGCGAAAGCCCCGCGGATCGGCCATTCGAATCCATGGATGCATGTTCCGCCGTTTTGGGGGCCGGGGCAGGGGAGGGGCGGGCGGCACGCCGGGCGTCCGGCCGCCCGCGTGTTCGGGAATCCCAGCTAGCCGCCGGCCTTGAACGGATAGACCACCCAGGCGTCCGTC
>JAUSJS010000357.1 GCA_030647575.1 Candidatus Limnocylindrales bacterium
CCTGTTCGGTGACGTCGGCAGCCCCGGCACCCGGGTACGGCGCGATGACCGTGACGATCGGGAACGAGACGTCCGGCAGGAGCTCCTGCTTCAGGCTTCCCCACGCGAGGACGCCGGCGACGAAGAGGGCGGCGGCGAGCAGGAGCGTCACGCTCCGCTTCCCGATTGCGAGCCGGCTGAGGCGGCTCATTTCTTGCTCCCGGGGGCGCAGGCGGACGGGGTGGCTGCGACGCTCGCGGTCACGGCGCCGGCCATGATGTGGATCGCACGGGTGATGACCTCGAGGTCTTCGTCGCTCACCTGCTCGAACAGCGTCCGGAGCTGGCGCGTGCTGAGCTCGCGGATCTGCTCCAGTGTCGCCATCCCCAACGCGGTGACCGATACGCGGACCTGTCGACGATTGTTGGGATCGTCCGATCGGGCGAGCAGGCCGAGTTCAACGAGGCGATCGACCGCACCGCTCGCCGTGGATACGGTGACACCAAGCCGCTGAGCGATCTCGGACATGCTCAGCTCCCCGACCGCCATCAGGACGTACAGGAGCTTCGCCTGGGCCATCGTGATGTCGAGCGTTGTGAACTCGGCCGCATGCACGGCCATCAGTCGCTGCTGGAGAACCTCGAAGGCCGCCAGGGCCCGATCGAGCGCCGGCCGCGCGGCGCGTTTGTTTGGTGGGGCCATACTGTTCGTCGCTCCCGTACTGTTTGGGAAGGACGAAACATACGGCGCGGCGCAGTAGCACGTCAAGGTCCCGCCGATCGTCCTGCCTCAGACCCGGCGGGGAGACCGTGGATCAGGCGCTTTCGCCAGCCGACCACGCTTCAGCGGCGCCCTCGATTGGGATCCGAATATGTATGGCATCCGCGCGGTCAAATCCTGTCGGGCGCGCCAGTACAGACGTTCTATTTCGTCCACGCGTCCCTGCGGGCGCGGAGCTTTTCTGGCTCCAGCCTTCCAACGCGCGACTCGGGCCGTGCACGGTTCAAACCCGCAGCGACTTCTGCGATGAACCCCCACACGTCTGGTGCCTGGCGATCCACAAACACGCTCGCCTCAGCCATTCGGCGCATGGCTGTGCCTCCCGCGAGCCGGCCGGAGCACCGAGCAGCGAACCGCTAGGATGGCGAACCGGTGGGTTGCGGGATCAGCCCGAGCTGCATGAATTGTCCGAAGACGTCGACGACGTCCCAGTGCTCCGCGAGCTTGCCGTTTTCGACGCGCCAGATCTCGATGCCAGTCGTTCGCGAGCTTCGATTCGTGGCGGGCATGCCAAAGAGTGGCCCGACGTGCGTACCCGTCTGTGTCCAGCGGAGGACAACCTTGTCATCCTCGGCGATCACGTCGTCGACGCTGAACACGAAATCGAACGCCTTGAAGAGCATCGTGTAGCGATCCCGGATTCCGTCGATGCCGGTCCCCTGTCCTGGCAGCGGGCTATGCTCGATGTAGTCGGGGGCGGCGAGCTCGTCGAGGAGATCGAGATTGCGGCCGTTCAGCACCTCCTCGAAAACGCGCCTGGCGAGCACCTTGTTCGTCTCGGTGGACATGATCGTCTCCTATCTGTGGCCAAATGGACCGATCAAGCGCCGGTCGGTACGCCGGGTTCCGCGCCGGGAGCGCGGTAGTCGATGGCGGCTGACTGCTTCAACGCCTCGAGGATCTCATCCACGCTCAGGAGGACCGTGGTTTCGAGCCGCGAGTGGGCGCCGGCGGCGATCGTCGCAATCAGCGTGCTGGCGACGGCTACGCGGCTGGGCGCCTCCCAGAGGGAAACGCCGTCGTACTCCCCGATCGTGTACCAGAGGCCGTGAAGCCTTCCGCCCACAGCCTCGATCGATTGCCGAACCGCATCGGTTCGGTCTTCGGGCCGTTGCCGCAGGCGCGCCCATGTCTCGGGCAAGTAGCTGAATCGTGTCAGGAACATCGGCATCTTGGATACCCCGTGTTGCTCGACCGAACACCTTTCGATCGCTGCCCGAGTGTGGGAGGCTTGCGCTCGCCAGTCCATGAAGCATCCACCGAGTCGGTCACCGAGTTGGGCGCCGTCGTGACGAATCTCGTCTCGTTTACACCCACCCAGTCATTCGGCGACCTCCTCAGGCAGCATCGCATCGACTCGGGCTTCACCCAGGAGGACCTTGCCGAGCGGGCAGCGATCAGCACGCGAACGGTCAGCGACATCGAGCGTGGCCTGCGGTCCGGCGTCTACCGGGACACGGCGAAGCGTCTCGCGGACGCGCTGCACCTGGAGGGATCGAAACGCGCGGCCTTCGAGCGTGCCGCCCGTCGGGCGCCGGCAGCGATCACGCACCGGTCAGGAACGGAGGCCGCTCGCCGCCCAGTTCCAACCGACCTACCCACGCCCCTCACCCGCCTCATCGGGCGCGATGACGAGCTGGCAGCCGTCGTCGCGGCGCTCCAGTCGAGAACGGTCCGTGTCCTGACGGTCTTGGGGCCCGGCGGGATCGGCAAGACCCGCCTCGCCATCGAGGTCGCCAACCAGCTCGGCGGGCGGTTCGCCGACGGCGCCAGTTTCGTGCCTCTCGCCGTCACCCGCGACCCGGCGATGGTGCCAGCCCTTATGGCCCGCGAGATTCGCCTCACTTCGGTGAGAAAGCCGATCGACGAGGCCCTGCGCGATCACCTGCGCGGTCGAGAGATGCTCATCGTGCTCGATACCTTCGAGCACCTCTTGTCCGCCGCGGCGTTCGTCGCGGAGCTCGCGGTTGCCTGCCCGCGTCTCACGCTCCTCGTCACCAGCCGAGCGCCGCTCGGAATCCGGGGCGAACACGAAATACGGCTAGTGCCGCTCGCCGTACCGCCGCTCGGCGTCGATGTCGCCGGGCTCGATCGGTATCCGGCGACGGCGCTGTTCCTGGAACGGGCCCAGGCTGTGAAGCCAGACCTCGCCCTGGATCCGAGCTCGGCCGCGACGATCGCCCGGGTCTGTCGGCGGCTCGAAGGGCTCCCGCTCGCGCTCGAGCTCGCGGCCGTTCGCGTGCGGCACATGCCACTGGCGACGCTCCAGGCGGCGCTCGATCACCGTCTGGATGTGCTCGTGGACGGGCCCCGCGACCTCCCACCTCGGCTGCAGACGATGCGGGACGCCATTACCTGGAGCTACGAGCTGTTGCCGCCCGATGCCCAGCGCCTGTTCCGAGCAGTCTCGGTCTTCTCGGGAGGCTGGACTCTCTCTGCCGCCGGGTCGATCGGGCACGAGGCCCGCAAGGGGCTGCTCGCCGCGACGACCACCCTCGTGGATAACAACCTCATGGCGCTGGACGAGAGAACCCACGACGAGGCGCGGTTCCGAATGCTCGACGTCATCCGCGAGTTCGCGGCCGAGCAGGCCGAGGCGCACGCCGAGGCCGACGAGCTTGCCCGTCGGCACGCCGCACTCTACGCAGACCTGGCGGAGGCGGCCGAACGCGAGCAGGGCGGGTCCTCCCAGGAGTCGCAGTACCGGCGGCTCCAGCTGGAGCAGGACAACATGCGCGCTGCCCTTGCTTGGGCGGTCGCTCGCCACGAAGCTCGGTTAGCGCAGCGCCTCGCGGGCGCTCTGTGGTTGTATTGGCGCCGGCACGGTGACTACACGGAAGCCCGTCGCTGGCTCGATCAGGCCCTCGCCGTCGCCGGTCCGGATCAGCACCCGCCGGGCGCCGGAAGGGGTGCCGCTGACGCGCTCATGTCGGACGGGGCGTGCCGGCGAAAGGTGCTGTGGGGCGATGCCTGGATCAGCTACTACCAGGGCGACTATCCGCACGTCCGGCAGCTCGGCAAGGAGCTCCTGCGGCTCGCACGGCAAGATGAAGACCGAGTAGGGGTCCGTAACGGTCTCACGATCGAGGCGCTCGTGGCGATGGCAGATCAGCGCTTCGACGATGCCCTGGGCCCGCTCGAGGAGAGCGTCAGGATCTGTCGGCAGACCTGCCCTCCATGGCTTCTGGCGACCTCGTTGCTCGTCCTCGGTCAGGCGACTCTCCACGGGACGGACCTGGCCCGATGCCGAACGCTCTTCGAAGAGGCGCTGTCCATGTACAAGCGGCTGGGCGACCGGCTGTTCGTCGCGCGGACGAACGGCTATCTCGGTTACGCCTCCCTGCTGAGCGGCGATATGAGGACGGCCAGACGACTGTTCGCTGCGAGCCTGAGCGAGTTTACGCAACTCGGCGAGCGTTTCGGGATCGCGGAGGAGTTGCAGGCCACGGCGGCGCTCGCTGCGGCCGATGGACGGGACGAGCGCGCTGCTATCCTCGCGGGGGCGGCTCATGGCGTGTGGGCGTCGATGTCCGCGCAGCCGCTCGCGCCCGATCGTCCGATCGCCGGCCGATATCTCGATCCAGCGCGCCGCCGACTCGGCAGCGCTGCCTGGCGGTCCTCCTATCGGAATGGACAGGCGATGGATTTGGCGGTGGTCGTGCGGCTCGCGCTCGGATAGGACGCCTCCCAGGCAGCCTGACGACCCTGTTGCCCTGGCTGGACACGGACCCCAGCTCAGGCGCTCGCACGTGCAATCTGAGCTTTCTCTGCTCCCTCGATCGGTATCCGGATATGTATGGCACCCGCGCGCCTGAATCCTGTCGGGCGCGCCAGAACACCTGTTCTATTTGGTTCCATGCGCGCGAGACCACCGCCCGAGCGGGGTTCGACCGCCGGGCCTTGCTGAGCGAGGGCCCCGCCCGGATGCTTTGCGCCTTGGATGATGGCGACGCTCCGCTGCTACGTTCGACTCGGGCTCCTGAGGCTGTCAACGAGTTGCACAACCCATCGGTCGAAAGCGCCTGCGAAGTCGTCGCCGAGTGCGTCGAGATTCGGCTGAGGCAGCCCCTCGCTCAAGATTCGCGTCCGCAGACCCTCGACGACTCGCCGTGCCTCGATCGCCCGCACCGACGCTGACATCCCGCCCTGCCCGGCGAAACGAAGTACTTCGAGCGCCACGCCGAACCGGGCCACCCAGTCGGGCTGGACGATGGGTGGTCGGAGCCCCGGGAGGATCTCGCCTGGCATGGTCAGGACGAGACGCCGCTCATTG